>NZ_JAFCLR010000010.1:0-224131 GCF_018131065.1 Bradyrhizobium sp. AUGA SZCCT0431
GACGGTGACAACGAGCTCGGCCCGACCGAGGAGAGCACGAAGCAAGCCGTAAAGCCATTGCGCAGGGAATGTCGGATGCTCTCCGCTGCCCTGTATGCTCGTGTGCAGCTTTGTTTGCACTATTCGCACACGAGACCGCGGGTGCAGCGCGCATCCGGCATTCCCTGCGCCCTCTGTTTTCGAGGGCGAAGAATTTTCAACAGCTCGGGCGCAATGCGTCGCGAGAATAATGTTGGTCGTCCCGGCGAAGGCCGGGACCCATACGCCGCGGCCCCCGTGGTTGAAGAAGGAAGACAACGACCTGCGCGCAAGAATAATTATCGCCGCGGGTTATGGGTCCCGGCCTTCGCCGGGACGACAACGGAATCCCTAAAATTCTATCGATCCCGATCAATCAACATTCACGATACGTCTTAAGCCACAGGGAACTCCTTATCCGGTAGCTTGGCGGACGGTCATCACCGCAAGGCCCTGGGGTCCTATGACAGCATTAACCAACAAGACTCCGTCCAAGCGCCGGCTGCTGCTGGCGTCGGATCGGAGCGATCAAAGCAGCGAACTGGCCGGCATTCTGCAGTCGGTCGGCCAAGTGGACATGATCGCCACGACGGATATTCCCGACGCGCCGGCGCGCGATCTCTCCGGGATTGTGGTCGACATCAATTTGCGCTCGGCCGAGAGCGTGCAGATGGTGCGCAACAAGCTGCGCACCGAAGCCTATCGCGAAATGCCGCGGCTGTTCGTGCTGGCGGACGCGCTGCATCATGGGTCGATGCAGGCCTGGGCGCTCGGCGCCACCGACACCATCGCGCGCCCGTTCGACGCGCAGGGCATTCTGCAGCGCATCCGGGCCGCCTTTCCGGACGACAGTTCATACAACGAGACCGACCGCGGCAAGGCGCTGAACCGCGGTGTCGAAGCCGCGCATGGCGTCATGGTCAGGATTTTCAACGGCATGCGGGCCGGCGAGCCGCTGAAATACAGCGACATCGTGCAGGCCGAAAACAAGATTCTGAAAGCCATCAAGCACACCTCGCTGCGTGAATGGCTGACGACCGTCGGCTGCCACCACACCGACAGCTATCGGCACTGCCTGTTCGTGACCGGCTTTGCGGTCGCGTTCGCGCAGCACCTTGGCATGCGCGAGGACGACCAGCGCCGCCTCGCCCGCGCCGCGCTGTTGCACGACGTCGGCAAGGCGTTCATCCCGGTCGCGATCCTCGACAAGCCGGATCCGCTGACGCCGGAGGAAATGCACGAGATGCGCCAGCATCCGCGGCGCGGCTATGAGGCGCTGGCGGCGCAAGGCGGTTTTCCGCCGGAAATGCTCGATGTGGTGCTGCACCACCATGAATTCCTCGACGGCACCGGCTATCCCGACGGCCTCTCCGGCAAGGAGATCAGCGACATCGTGCGCCTGACCACGATCGTGGACATCTACGCCGCGCTGGTCGAGAAGCGCGCCTACCGGCTGCAGTTCACCCACGTCAAGGCGTTCGGGGTGATGGAAGAGATGGGTGACAAGCTCGATCAGCACCTGCTGCAGGCCTTCCGCCCGATCGCGTTCGGGTATGGCTAGGCCCTAGTCTCTCCTCGTCATTGCGAGCGAAGCGAAGCAATCCATCGTCCCGCGAAGGAAGTATGGATTGCTTCGTCGCTTCGCTCCTCGCAATGACGGAGGACCTCACTCCAGCAACTTCCGCAATTCCGCCTTCGCCACCTTCTCCAGCGTCGAGCGCGGCATCTCGTCGACGAAGATGATCTCGCGCGGCACCTTGAAGTCGGCAAGTGAATTCCGACACGCCGCCATCACGTTGCCCTGCAGATCGGCTGGAGCTGCTGCGACGCCCGCCAGCGGAATGATGAACACGACCGGCACCTCGTCCAGCATCGGATGCTTTTTCGCCACCACCGCCGCCTCGCGCACCCCGGGCACCAGCGCGACCACCTGTTCGATCTCGGACGCCGCGACGTTCTCACCGCCGACCTTCAGCATGTCCTTGGCGCGGTCGCCGAACTTGATGAAGCCGTTGTCCAGCAGCGTGACGCGATCGCCGGTGATGAAATAGCCGTGCTCGTCAAAACTCTCGCGCGTGGCCTTTTCGTTGTGCAGATACTCTGAAAACAGCGACAGGCCGGGAATGCCCTTGATCAGGAGATTGCCGGTGTCGCCGACTTCGGTCGGCCGGCCGTCGTCATCGGTAATGCGGATCTCGTATTCCGGCGCGGCGCGGCCGATCGACATCGGCGTGTTGGGCTGATCGACCTCGCCGACGATGCCGTGGGTGATGGTCTCGGTCATGCCCCACCAGCCGATGGTCTTGACGCCGAAGGCGGCGAAGGGCGGCGGATCGTTCACCGCCGTGCCCCAGAGCCGGAATTTGTGGTGCTTCGGAATCTCGTGCTCCAGCAGCGCCTTCAAGCAGAACGGGATTGTCGAGGTCCAGGTGCAGCCATGTTCCAGCGCGACGTTCCAGAACCGGCTCGCGGAAAACCTCGGCTGGATCACGCAGGACGCGCCGACCCACAGCGTTGCGAGCATCGAATAGGCCAGCGCGTTGGTATGAAACAGCGGCAGATAGGTCTGGTGCACGTCGCCCTGATGCAAATCCTCATGGGCGGCGTTGATCTTGCCGCCCCACAGCGCGTTGGCATGCGTCCACAGCACCGCCTTCGGCCGCGACGTGGTGCCGGAGGTATATTGCACGCTGCAGGGCGCGAACGGGTCGGTGGCGCGGCGCGGCCGGTCCGTGCTGTCGGCGAACAACGATTCGAAGCTGTCGCCGCGTGCGGCACCCTGCGCAGGCGCGGCGCCGGCGTCATGCGAGATCACCGCGATCCAGCGCAGATCGCGGCAATGGGCCGAGATCAATTCGGCATAGGCAGGTTGGGTGATCGCGGCGACCGCGCCGCAATGGCCGGCGAAATACTCCATTTCGGCCGCGGCCGAACGGGTGTTGGTGGTGACGGCGATGGCGCCGAGCTCGACACAGGCAAACCAGGCCAGCATGGCCTCGATGCAATTGTCGAGATGAACAAGCACATAGTCGCCGGGCTTGATGCCGCGCCTGACGAGGCCTGCCGCGAGCGCGCCGACGCGCTCATGAAATTCGCCGTAGGACCAGCTCCGTGCCGGGGCCTCGAACGGCGCCCAGATCAGGAAGGGATGGTTGCGGCGGCTCTCGGCCCGCATCCGCAGCAGCCATGGCACGTCGAGGCCGGCGAATGGTCCGACAATTCCCGGCGCTGCCTGTGAAATAGACATATGTCCTCCCCGGTGCAGCTTCGACCGCTGCCTTGGTTATTGCTTGGGAGTAGTTCTGCCACCGGATCGCGCGGCGGGCAAATCGTAATGATGGGCAATCTATCTCCGCGTCATTGCGAGCGAAGCGAAGCAATCCATGCTGTCCTCGCGGAGGTATGGATTGCTTCGTCGCTGCGCTCCTCGCAATGACGGGAGAGGCCGGGCGCCCTCAGGCCGCACCATCCTCATACGACGAAATCTCGATCAAGCTCCCGTCCGGATCGCGGCAATAGACCGAACGCAGCGTGCCGCGCGCGCCCTGCTTGGCGACCGGGCCTTCCTCGATTGCGACGCCGTTGGCCTCAAGGTGCGCGACCACCTGGTCCGGCGTGCTCGCGGTCAGGAAGCACAGATCGTCGCTGCCGGCGGTTTCATGATCGGCGGTGAACCACTCGACCTTGTCGGCATCGCGCGGCCGCACGTTGATCTTCTGGTTCCCGAACACCAGCGACGTCCGCGGCGTTTTGCCCGGGCCCGGATCGAACACCTTGATCTCCATGCCGAGGATGTTCCGGTACCACTCGGCGGAACGCGCCACGTCGGAGACATTGATCACGAGATGATCGAGCGCATTCACCTTGACGGACATGCCTAATCCTTTGGTCGCGCCTGTGGGCGTTGCGTCGCACTGGTCGCATGGATGTTTGTTTGTTACAACGCGGCCCTTACTCAGTTCAATAGAAACGGCCCGGGTGAACCCGGGCCCCCAGGGAGAATAACTCATGATTTCACGCCGTACCGCGATCTGCCTGACGGCAATCGGCCTTTCGATGACCGCTTCGATCGGCACTGCCTCGGCGGCGGATTATCCGACGCGGCCGGTCAAATGGGTGGTCGGATATCCGCCCGGCGGCGCTACCGACATCATTGCGCGCCTGCTCGGCCAGCGGCTGTCGGAGCGGCTTGGCCAGCAATTCGTGATCGAAAACAAGCCCGGCGCCGGAAACAACATCGCCACCGAATCGGTGATCAATGCCGAACCGGACGGCTACACGCTTCTCTTCGTCAATCCCGCCAACTACATCAACGCATCGCTGTACGCCAACCTGAAATTCAACGTCGTTCGCGACATCGCGCCGGTCGCGGCGTTCAATCGCGTGCCGAACGTGATGACGGTCAACAACAATGTGCCGGCGAAGACCGCTGCCGAGTTCATCGCCTATGTGAAGGCCAATCCGGGCAAGGTGAACCTGGCGTCGTCGGGCAACGGCACGTCGGTGCATCTGTCCGGCGAAATGTTCATGATGATGTCGGCCGCCAAGATGCAGCACGTCCCCTACCGGGGCGCGGCGCCCGCGATCACCGACCTGCTTGGCGGCCAGGTTCAGGTGATCTTCGACAACATGCCCTCGATCCTGCAGCACATCCGTGCCGGCTCGCTGCGGGCACTGGCGGTGACCTCGACGGTACGATCCTCACTTCTGCCCGACGTGCCGGTTCTCGCCGACACCATCCCGGGTTACGAGGCGAGCGCGCTGTTCGGCGCGGGTGCTCCGAAGAACACGCCAAAGGAAATTATCGAGAAGCTGAACAAGGAAATGAATGCGGTGCTGGCGGAGCCCGCGATCAAGGCGAAGCTGGTCGACCTCGGCGGCGAACCGCTGATCGGCACGCCCGAAGATTTCGGCAAGATGATCGTAGCCGAAACCGAGAAGTGGAAGAAAGTGATCGACAGCGCCAATATCGAGAAAGTGCAGTAAAGCCTCTCTCCGGAACCTTCTCCGGGTCGCGAGGTTTTGAACCTGAGGCGACCCGGCGACGCGGTATAATTACCGCAGGAGGATTCGAAGATGCGCAATGCGAAACTGGCAATGTTGGTTTTGCTGGCGGCTGGATCGGCCACGATGGCTGGCCCGACGCCGGCGGCCGCTTACGATTATCCCTATTGCGTTCAGGGCCGGGGCGTCGGCATTCCCGGCGACTGTTCTTACCAGACCTATCAGCAGTGCATGGCCTCGGCCTCCGGGCGCGGCGTTTATTGCAACGTCAATCCGCGCGCGGCGTTGAACCAGCAGCCGCGGCGCGGCCGGGTCTATCGGGATTACTGATCGGGAAAATTAGCAGCAGGCGCTTGACGCCCGATCTTTTGCGCATATACTAAACCATATGGTTAAGTATCAAGAAAGCGTCCTGGATCGTACCTTCGCCGCGCTCGCCGATCCGACGAGGCGCGCACTGGTGGCGCGGCTCGGCAACCGCGAAAGCCTTTCCGTAAGCGAACTGGCGCAGCCCTATGCGATGTCGCTGCCCGCGATCATGAAGCATCTCGACGTGTTGTCGGATGCCGGCCTGATCGCGCGCGAGAAGACCGGCCGCACCGTGGCGTGCCGATTGACCGCCAAGCCTATGGAGCAGGCGATGGACTGGTTGAACCGCTACCAGCGCTTCTGGTCCGACAATCTCGACCGACTTGCAGCTTTTGTGGAGGAAGACCCATGGCCACCCAGTCAAATACTGCCCGCGACGCCGGTCTCGCAACCAGCCCAAGCCTCACCCTCAAACGTCGTATCGGTGCGGCGCCGGCGAAAATCTACGCCGCGTGGACCGACCCGGAAAAACTAGCGGCGTGGTTCGGGCCCTCGAAGGTCAGGGAAGGTTCGGTGCAGGCGGAGACCGACCTGCGCGTTGGCGGCCGCTACCGAATCAGCTTCTATGCCACCGACGGCGAGTATTTCCAGGCCGGCGGGGTTTATCGCGAAATCGTGCCGAACGAGCTGCTGGTGATGAGCTGGGCCTGGCATTCGACACCGGAGCGCGAATCGCAGCTCACCATCACGTTGAAGCCGGACGGCGCCGGCACGCTGCTGACGCTGCACCACGAGCAGTTCTTCAACGAGGCCGCGCGCGACGGCCATGAGAAGGGCTGGACCGAATTGCTCGGCAAGCTCGAACAATTTGTCAGCTGAACCATCAACACAGGAGCCGCCCATGCAGCCGCATATCGTCGTCTCGCGCGAAGCGTGGATCGCCGCGCGCAAAGCCCATCTTGCGCATGAGAAGAAGCTGACCCAGGCCCGCGAGCGCCTGAGCGAGGAGCGTCGCGCGTTGCCCTGGGTCAAGATCGACAAGGATTATGTGTTCGACGGACCCGGCGGCCGGATGACGCTGGCCGACCTGTTCAAGGGGCGCCGCCAGCTCGTGGTGCAGCATTTCATGTTCGCGCCGGACTGGAACGAAGGTTGCAAGCACTGCTCGTTCTGGGCTGATGGATTTGAGCGCATCATTCCGCATCTCGCCGCGCGCGACACCACGCTGGTCGCGATCTCGCGTGCGCCGGTCGAGAAGCTTGCCGCGTTCAAGGCGCGGATGGGCTGGACCTTCGACTGGCTGTCGTCGGGGAACAACGATTTCAATTACGATTATGAGGTGTCGTTTACACCGGAGGCGCTCAAGTCGGGCGACAACAGGTACAATTTCGGCACCACGCGCTTCGGCACCGAAGAAGCCCCCGGCATCAGCGTGTTCTATCGCGACGAAGCCGGGAACGTCTTCCACACCTATTCCTGCTTCGCGCGCGGCCTCGACATGATGAACGCCGCCTATCATTATCTCGACCTGACGCCGCTCGGTCGTCACGAGGAGGATCTGCCATACCCGATGGACTGGGTGCGGCTACGTGACCAATACACACCGGCGCCGGTTCAGGCATCCTGCTGCCACTCGTAACAGCAAACGTCACTGCGAACCTAAGCGATCTCAGTTGTCATTCCGGGGCGATGCGGAGCATCGAGCCCAGAATCTCGTCATTCCGGGTCTGGTCCTTCGGACCATCCCGGAATGACGAAACCAAGAATGGTCCATCGCGCACTTCACAATGACGGAAAAAGCAAAGGGAATGACCCATGGCCTATGTCGACGGATTCATCGTCGCAGTTCCAAAGAAGAACATCGCGGCCTATCGCAAGATGTCCACCAAGGCCGGCAAGATCTGGCGCGAATACGGCGCGCTGGATTACCGCGAATGGGTTGCGGACGACGTCAAGGTCGGCAAGCTCACCTCGTTTCCACGCAGCGTCAAGCAGAAGCCGGGCGAGACCGTGGTGTTCGCCTGGATCACCTACAAGTCACGTGCGCAGCGTGACAAGATCAACGCCAAGGTGATGGCGGATCCCAGGCTCAACTCGTTGGGCGATATTAAATCGATGCCGTTTGACCCCAAGCGGATGATCTATGGCGGCTTCAAGAGCCTGGTGAAGGTCTGAGCGAAGCCGGCTTACGCGTGGATAAGCTGTTGAGGTAACCGCGCAATCGCGGCTTCGCGCATCCCCCTTGCATCTACTTTGTAATCCGATATACTTTGCGATACAAAGTGGGGTGAACGATGCGCGACCTTGACAAGGCGCTGGCCGATATCCTGGCGATCCGCAGCCAGATCGCGGCCGGCACCGCGTTTCGCGGCTATGGTCCGGCAACGGTTGCCGCCACCGGCGGCATCGCTCTGCTCACCGCGATCCTGCAATTCCTCTGGCTCAACGATCCGACCGGGCAACCGGTCACGTTTTTTGCCGGCTGGGCGGCTGCCGCGCTGTTCTCCGGCACGCTGATCTGGATCGAGATGCTGGCGCGCTCGCGCCGGCATCATTCCGGTCTTGCCGACGCCATGATCCAGCAGGCGTTCGAGCAGTTCCTCCCGCCCGGCGTCGCCGCGCTTTTGCTGGGGATCATGCTGTGGAAGTTCGCGCCCGAAACGCTGTGGATCCTGCCGGGGCTGTGTCAGGTGCTGGTCAGCCTTGGCGTGTTCGCCTCGGTGCGCACACTGCCGCGCAGCATCGCCTTCGGTGGTGCCTGGTATTTCGTGTCGGGCTTTACGGTCCTCCTGCTCGCCAGCCAAAACCATCTGCTGTCGCCCTGGATGATGGGCGTGCCATTCGCGGTCGGGCAACTCCTGATGGCCGCACTGCTGCATTTTGCGTCCGGAGAGAATGATGCCGAAGACTGAACCCAACAACGCGCCGTTCTCCTATGACGGGCTCGATCGCGTGATCCACGAGAAGGCGCGGCTCGGGCTCCTGACCTCGCTGATGGCTCATCCCAAGGGATTGGCCTTCGCCGACCTCAAGCAACTCTGCGGCCTCACCGACGGCAATCTCAGCCGGCATCTGCAGGTTCTGCAGGAGGCGGGCCTGGTCGAGGTCACCAAGGGTTACGAAGGCAACCGTCCCCACACCACCTGCCGCCTGACCAAGAGCGGCCGCCGCCGTTTCCTCGATTATCTCGCCGTGCTGGAGCGTCTGGTGCGCGACGCCGCCAAGGCCGCCGGCAAGGAAGACACCGCCATCGCCCGGCTCGGCATCCTGCCGGTCTGACCGCCATCCCCTTTTTTAATCGGAGACTTTGTGATGCAAAGTAATCTCTCGCCCAAACCTGAGGACACACCCGACGCGCGGCTGCATGTCGGCATCATCATGGATGGCAATGGCCGATGGGCGACGCGGCGCGGGATGTCGCGGTTGCGCGGCCACGAGGCCGGCGTCGAAGCGATCCGGCGCGTGGTCGAGGCGGCGCCAGGGCAGGGCGTCGGTGCGCTGACGCTGTATGCTTTCTCCAGCGATAACTGGCGTCGGCCGAAGACCGAGGTCTCTGCGCTGATGGCGCTCTTGCGATTCTATCTCGCCAATGAGGTCGAGGCGCTGGTCCGCAACGGCGTTCGTCTCACCGTGATCGGACGCCGCGATCGCATTCCCGAAGCCATCGCCCATGCCATCGCCCGCGCGGAAGCGGCCACCGCCGCCGGCGATGCGCTGCATCTGCGCATCGCGATCGATTACTCGGCCCGCGACGCCATCCTCTACGCCGCAACGCGTGCGGCCGGCATTGTCGATCTCACCCGCGAAAGGCTTGCCGAACTCATCACCGGCGAAAAAAACCTTCGCGACGTCGACCTCATCATCCGCACCAGCGGAGAAAAGCGGTTGTCGGACTTCCTGCTCTGGGAAGGCGCCTACGCCGAGCTGCACTTCACCGAACGGATGTGGCCGGAATTCGAGGCGCAGGATCTTGCCGAAGCCCTCGGCGCGTTCCATCGCCGCGAGCGCCGCTTCGGCGGTCTGCAGGCGATCGCACCGGAAGAGGTACCGAGCCTCTAGATTCTTGTTTTGACGCGTTTTCTTCACGCGAACCGGTATCCACTTCGCTCGAAAACGCTCTAATCCCTCACCAGGCGCCGGCCGGGGGCCGGGCTCTTTCACAACATGCGGGGACGAACGATGACGCCAACAGAGCGGAGCGACGTCCATGCGCATTCTCCTCATCAACGTGCCACACCCTTCGATCGGCAGCCGGATCCCCGATGATCATTTGCCGCCGCTCGGCCTGCTGTCGATCGGCGGCGCTCTGATCGACGACGGCCATGAGGTTCGCCTGCTTGATGGCGAGTTCGGGCCCATGCCGGTACGATCAATCAAAGCCGAGGCGCTGGCATTTGCGCCGGACGCCGTGCTGTTCGGCCATTCCGGCTCGACCTCGGGCCATCCCGTCATTGCAGAGATCGCGCAGGCAATCGTGCGCGCCATGCCCAACGTTCTGATCGTCTATGGCGGCGTGTTCCCGACCTATCATTGGCGCGAGGTCCTGCGCGAGGAGCCCTATGTCACGGCGATCGTGCGCGGCGAGGGCGAGGAAACCGCACGGCGACTGATGCGCGCGCTCGAATATGGCCACGAGCTCGGCAATGTCGCGGGCATCGCCTTCCGCGACGGCAACGATGTCAGGGCCACTCAGCCCGCGCCCGTGATCCGCGATCTCGATGCCTACCGGGTCGGCTGGGAACTGATCGATCACGCGCGTTACAGCTACTGGGGCGGCCTGCGCGCCGTGGTGGTGCAGTTTTCGCGCGGCTGTCCGCATCTGTGCAATTATTGCGGCCAGCGCGGCTTCTGGACCCGCTGGCGCCACCGCGATCCTGTCCGGTTCGCAGCTGAGCTGGCCCGCTTGCATCGCGAGCACGGCGTCAAGGTGATCAACTTCGCCGACGAGAATCCGACGGTATCGAAGAAGGCCTGGCGCGCCTTTCTCGAGGCGCTGATCGCGGAGAATGTCGATCTGATCCTGGTCGGCTCGACCCGCGCCGACGACATCGTTCGCGACGCCGATATTCTGCACCTCTACAAGAAGGCAGGCTGGCAGCGCTTCCTTCTCGGCATGGAGAACACCGACGAGAAGACGCTCCAACTGATCCGCAAGGGTGCCACCACCACCACCGACCGGGAAGCGATCCGCTTGATGCGCCAGCACGGCATCCTGTCGATGGCGACATGGGTGGTCGGCTTCGAGGAGGAGACCGATCGCGATCATTGGCGCGGGTTGCGGCAGCTGTTGTCGTACGATCCCGACCAGATCCAGATGCTCTACGTCACGCCGCACCGCTGGACGCCGTATTTCGGGCTCGCGGCCGATCGCCGCGTGATCCAGACCGACCGCCGCCGCTGGGATTACAAGCATCAGGTGCTGGCGACGCGCCATATGGCGCCGTGGCGCGTGCTGCTCTGGTTCAAGTTCACCGAAATGGTGCTGCAATGCCGCCCGAAGGCGATCCTGCGCGTCCTGTTTCATCGCGACGCCGGCCTGCGGCACGCGATGCGCTGGTACACGCAGATGGGGCGCCGGGTCTGGCCGCATGAGATTTGGGGATTTCTGCGCGACGTCAGGTTGAAGAATGGACCGACGGTGGCGCAATTCTGGGGCGCGCCGCAGGACAGCGAGGAGGAATCGATGTCAGCAGCGCGGCCCGAGCGCCGCGTCGGCGTGCGCGAGGCTGCGTGAAAGCCCGCGCATGCCGCTCTGCGGAATTGCAGAGGCGGCTGCTTGCGAAAGCAATGCGTAGGCCCCTTCTCAAGGCTGCGGATAACTGGCCGCGCCGGCTGGACGGCTGGCCCGGGAACCAAATACTTTCGCGCCCGATCGCACAGAACAAAAAGAACCGTCGCGGTCCGAGGCGTTGGCGTGAGCATACAGGTTGCTATTCTGAAGGTCCTGGCCAGTCACGGCAGCGGCCGGGCCACGCTTGCTTCGCTCAAGCGAGACATCATCATTCTCTCCGCCAGCGGCCCGGACTGGGACGCGCGCATCAAACGCCTGGCCCGACGCGTTCCGGCGATCGATATCTTTGGCGCCGGCTATGTGCTGCGTGACGACGACGGATGGCAAATCACGCCCGCGGGCCGCGACTTTCTCGCTGCGCTCGAAGCCGTGAGTCAGGATAACCAGCCGGCCGAAACGGCTTTGCCTGTATCGCAGGCGGCCGATGGCGCCAGGCGTCGTCAAGGCGCTCTCATCGTCGTCGGTCATCGCTTCAAAAATCGTATCCGCAGGGATCGCGATGCCGCCCAGCCACAACGCGATCAGCGCCGGCGTCCGCGACACGATTCAAACGTGTGACCGCGGCGGCAAGTGCCGGCGCCGTCAGTCCGTGTTCGAAACCAGATCGAGAAACTTCGCAGAATCATAGGCTGCCAGCGCCCGCTCGGCGGTATGCTTGACCACGCGCTCCTTGGCGTCCTCGTCCTCGATGTCGAAATCCATCCGGTAGATGGCCGCGACGATCTTCGCGTCGGTGGCGCTCACGCGCCACAGCATGAGGCTGACATTGGAATTCGCCCGGTCGGCGAGATAGGAGATGATGACGTCCTTGGCGTTCGGTCTCTGCAGGATGTGAAGCTTGGCTTTGGGATTGTCGGCCTTGATCGATTTGACGAGTTTGCCGACCTGCGCCTCGAACGGCGCGGGGTCCGAGATCGCGCGAACCGTCAGCCTTTCGGCAACCCCATCGTTGTTCCGGCCATATTCGACGAACCGGTCGCTGCCGGCGTTGCCCGAGCGAAGCCGCTGCAACGCGCTGCCGGCGAAATCCAGCGATAGCGGTGCCGCGTTTGAAGCGCCGCATGTCAGCGCCAGTGTGGCTGCGATGAATAATCCCCGAACCGCCGCGCCGATCACGATGCTTTTGCCAGGATCTGTATCAGCGATGTGACGATCAGGAAGATGCCGGTGATGCGGCAGGGCATGCCCCAGCGCTCCTGCCAGGCGATCCATTCGAGATGCTTCGGGCCGGCCGGGACCGGGCGCCAGCCATAATAGGCCGCAAGGATACCAGCGGCGAAGGTCATGCAGGCGTCGATTGATTGGGCAAGTGCCATCGTATTATCTCTGAACGAGCCTCTTGGTCGGAGACCGTCCGCGACAGGTTCAATGAGCTTGCGGGTCCGCTCGGCGGGGGGCCCGGCAAGGCCGAATCGGCGTGAATCGCTTCTCGCCTCGGTGCTGGCGGGTGCGGGGACAATGCCGGCGCACCGGGTTGACACCGATCGCGCCGCCGCCACACTGATCGGCATGCGCATTACCCTCATCCACGCCCTGAAACACTCGATTGTGCCGATCGAGGCCTCGTTTGCAAAACTTTGGCCTGACGCGCGGCTGATGAACTTGCTGGACGACAGCCTGTCGGCCGATCTGGCGCGCGATGGCGGACTCACCGAGGCCATGACCGAGCGCTTCCTGCAACTTGGGCGCTACGCGGCGGGCACTGGTTCGGATGCGATCCTGTTCACCTGTTCCGCCTTCGGTCCGTGCATCGAAGCGGTGGCACGCGCGCATGCACCGATGCCGGTGCTCAAGCCGAACGAGGCGATGATCGAGCAGGCCGTCACCAGGGGCCGCAAAATCGGTCTGCTGTCCTCGTTCCCGCCGACGCTGGTGTCGATGCCGCGGGAATTTCCGGCTTCGATCGAGCTGGTGCCGAAACTGGCTGATGGTGCCATGGCCGCCCTCGACCGCGGCGATCGCGCCACGCATGATCGTCTGGTGGTGGAGGCGTCCAAGGACCTGCGTGATTGCGACCTGATCGCGCTGGCCCAATACAGCATGGCGCCCGCCGCCGAGATGGTCGCGAAAGCCTCAGGCCGCCCGGTCGTCACCACGCCTGACAGCGCGGTGCTGAAGCTGAAGGAAATGCTGCGCGGCTAGAGCGTTTTCCAGCGAAGTGGAGACCGGTTCGCGTCAAGAAAACGCGTCAAAACAAGAATCTAGAGCCCCGTTCCGATTCCATCGGAACGGAAAAGGCTCTAGCCGCGTTCAGGCCTTTTTCCTGGCGGCCTTCTTGGTCTTCTTCGCGGCTTTCGCAGGCTGCTTCTCGACCTTCTTCTCAGCCTTTTTGGCGGGCTTCATGTTCATCGCCGCGATTTCTTCCGCCGCGTATTTGACCGCCCGCGCGTAGCTGTCGGCGGCATTGTCGGCGGAGTTCTGCAGCCGCTTCGCTGCCGCCGTGCCATGGAGCATCGCGCTCTGGGCGAGCAGCTTGAACCGCGCCTTGGCTTCCTTGTCCTTGGCCGAGGCGGCCTTGGCCATGAACAGGCCCTGCCGCTTTTTGGCGGCGGCCATCAGGCTCTTGTTCTGTGCTTTGGCGAGTTGCCGGATTACGGCGTCTAGATCAGCTTCAGCCATTCCGGGTCACTCATCACTCCGCTGCGTGACCCCGGGGAACAGGATATTGGGGTGCACTTTATTGGCGCACCCGACACGATTCGAACGTGTGACCTTTGCCTTCGGAGGGCAACGCTCTATCCAGCTGAGCTACGGGTGCAGTGGGGCTTCATTTAGCCGATTGGTCTGGCATCGGCAACGGCCTTGGGGGGCTGGGAGGGCTCGGTTGGAGGGTGCGTCGCCCTCTCTCAGGCGTCGGTCACGCGTTCGAATCGTGTCGGGTGCGCCAGGAAACCCTGTGCCGGGGCTGTGGCGGGGGGCCAGAATCGCTGCTTTGCCGGGGCGACGGTCCATTAGGAAGCACTGAGCCCGTCAAGACGACGCTCGTGGCGGGTTTCGCAGTCGTCCCACGACGCCAGTGGGAAAGAAATAGACGCTGGCGATAAACAGCAGTCCGAGCCATAGAAGCCAGCGATCCGGGTGCAGCAATCCCGGGAGCAGTGGCAGTCCTGCTTCGGCTGCGGCGTTGGAAGCCGCGCCCATCAACGCCTGCAGATAGTTCTGTGCAAGGATAAAGATCGCTGCTCCGATGATCGCGCCGTAAATAGTGCCCATGCCGCCGATCACAACCATCAGCAAAATGTCCAACATGATGGCAAAACTCAGCGACGTGTCAGGTCCTGCATAACGCAGCCACAACGCGTTCAGCATGCCGGCGCTGGCAGCTACGAGGGCCGCAAGACAGTTCGCGTAAGAAAGATGAAATACGGTTCGGAAGCCAAGCGCCTCAGCGCGGAATCGGTTCTCCCGGATCGCTTGCAGCACGCGACCGAATGGCGAATTGACTACACGAAGTAACCCCAGAATCATCACTATCGACGCCACCAAGATGAGATAGTAGGTGAGCACGCGCCCGTTGATATCGAAGCCGAGTAGATTTTTCGAAATCACCATAGTGCCGGGTCGCAACAATTCCGGCAACTGAAAGCTGCGACCGTCCTCGCCGCCTGTGAGCCATGATAGCTGCGACGCCAGCACTAGAAATGCCGAGGCTACCGCAAGTGTAATCATTGCAAAGAAGATCGCTTCTACCCGCAATGAGAATAGTCCAATTCCTAGTGCCAGCAGCATAGCCAAGGGCAAGCCGATAACAACGCCTGATGCTACGGCGGCCCAGCTCGGTCCCATCGAATAAAGCGCAATCGCGATCGAGTAACTTCCGATGCCATAAAACATGGTGTGTGCGAACGATACTGAGCCGGTGTAGCCGAGCAAGAGGTCATACGACGCTACGAGCGCAGCGAAGATGCAGATCTTGGTGGCGACGTTCATCGCCTTTGCGCCGGGAAAGACAAATGGCGTAACTGCCAGTGCCGCAATGATGACGACAAGCAAAATGCTGAGAATTCGGCTACGCGGCGGGTCACCCGAAAGGATCATCATCGGCTTGTCACTGCATAAAGTCCGCGCGGGCGCCACATCAGGATCACGACCATCAGAAGAATGTTGGAGACCAACGCCAGCTTCGGCACCAGAAAGCCCCCGTAATTTGCAACCATGGCGACTAGCAGCGCGCCGATGAAGCAGCCGCCGATCGAACCAAGGCCACCGATGATCACAACGATGAAGACCAGCACCGTAAGATCATTGCCCATCGAGGCGTGAACCTGCTCGCGATACAGTGCCCACATGACTCCACCCAGACCAGCGAGCCCGGAGCCGACCATGAACACCCCGAGGAACAGCCTTCGGATACGGTAACCGAGCGCTTCTACCATCTCACGGTTTTCCACGCCGGCGCGGATCAACAGACCGATTTTGGTCCGGTTCAGCACCAGTTGAATGCTCGAGAATACGGCAAGGCCGACAAGCATCGCCAGCAGGCGATATTTCGCAATTGCTACATCGCCGATGATGAACGATCCGCGTAACGACGTCGGGAGGGGTAGCGGAATGATCTGCGGTCCCCACAGCGCATATAATGCCTGTTCGGCGACGATCAAACCGCCTGTCGTCATCAGGATTTGTTTTAGGTGCTGACCGTAGACGGGGAGGATGAGCACCCGCTCTACGACAAGTCCAAGCGCACCTGAGACCGCCATGGACAAGACAATGGCAGGCGCTAACACCGCAAGGTTTAATAGCAAAGAGTCAGCCTGCACCCAGCCCGCTAGGGGGAGCAAGACCAGAGTCGCGATATAAGCGCCAACGGCAATGAACGCGCCGTGGCCGAAATTGAGCACGTCCATCAGGCCGAATACCAGCGTGAGGCCGGACGCCATGATGAAGATCATCATGCCCATGGCGAGGCTCGCGACCGTCAGCGTCACCCAGGAACTCCCCGATCCAATCAACGGCAGCATCGTCAGCGCGAGGATAGCTGGCAGCATCACGGGCAGAATGTCCCGCTTCGGCTTGGGCAAAGCGTCTGTTGCTGCAAGGTCGGTCACGGATGTGCCTCCAGACTGAGCCCAAGCAACCGCTCCTGCAGTGCAATATCGTTTGCTAGTTCGGCCATCTCACCTCGATGGACAATTTTGCCATTGTCCATCACCAGCACGGAATCTCCGATCTGCTGCGCCGCGTGAAAATTCTGTTCGACCATGAGAATGGTGGCGCCTCGGCGCTTGATTTCCGCAAAGCATTCGATCAGCGCTACCACGATTGCAGGCGCAAGACCTTTGGTCGGCTCGTCGATCAGTAATAACTTGCGCGGTTCCACGATAGCGCGGGCAATGGAAAGCATTTGCTTCTGTCCGCCAGACAAGGCACCAGCGCGCGATAGCCAGAAGCGCCGAAGCGCGGGGAAGAATCCGAAAATCCAGTCAAGACGCGTATCGTCGAGCGGCCCGTCACGCGCCGCAAGGATTAGGTTTTCTTTCACCGTCAGATCCGAGAACACCGCCATACTCTCCGGGACATAGCCGACGCCCAGTCGTGCAATGTCGGGGGTAGAGCTCTGCTCGATGCGTTGTCCGTCGAACGATATCCGTCCAGCGGAGGCCTGCCAAAGGCCCATAATGGTTCGCAGCGTTGAGGTCTTCCCGGCGCCGTTCCGGCCAAGCAGCATGGTGGTCTGGCCCTCGACCACGCTGAAATCGACCCCGTGCAGAATGTGATAGCGCCCGATATGGGTATGCACGCCGGCAACAGTGAGGAGGTCGGTCATGCGGCGCTCTTTCCAGGCGCGATGCCGAGATAAGCTTCCTGCACAATCGGGGAAGCTATCACTTCGGCCGGCTTGCCGTCGGCAACAAGCTGGCCATTGTGCAAAACGATAATGCGGTCGGCCAGCGAACGCACTACATCCATCTTGTGCTCGACCAAAAGGATGATCTTGCTAGCATCCTTCTTGAGCTGCTCGATCAGATTGAGGACAACTGGAACTTCGTCGATGCTCATGCCCGCGGTAGGTTCGTCAAACATGAAGACCTTTGGCCCGAGCGCCATCATCAAGGCGACTTCGAGCTTGCGCTGGTCGCCGTGGGCCAGGACGGTTGCCGGCACATTTCGTCTGTTGCCAAGTGCGACTTTGTCGAGGATGGCGTCGGCACGGGCGATCAGGTCTCTGTGCATCATCCACGGCCGGAGCATGTCGTAATGCACCCCACTCGCGGATTGCACGGCGAGGCGAACATTCTCTTCTACGCTTAGGTTCGGGAACAGGTTGGTAAGCTGGAAGGCTCGGCCGAGCCCCGCGCGGGTGCGAAGCGGAGCGGATAGCTTCGTGATGTCGGCGCCATCGAACAGGATGCGACCGTCGGTTGGATACAGCTGTCCGGAAATCAAATTGAAGTAGGTGGTCTTGCCGGCCCCGTTGGGTCCAACAATGGCCGTCAGCTCACCGGGACGAAATGTGCAACTGACTCGATTGACTGCGACATGACCGCCGAAGCGAATGGTCAGATCACGGGTTTCGAGAGTGAAGGTCATGAATCACTCACGGGGATGTAAATGCCCGGCATGAAGCCGGGCATCACGAGGGAACACGCGACGCTACTTACCGCTTGTTGCGGATTGGAATGTTCATATCTTCGATCTTGATCTCGCGGACAGGTTCGTTCACTGCCCAGGCCAAGTTCGGATCGACCTTGACCTTGAAGTGATACATGCTCTGCAGCGCCTGATGGTCTTCCTTGCGGAAGATCATCTTTCCCTTGGGCGTATCGAACTCCATACCTTCCATCGCACTGATCAATTTTTCCGTATCAGTGGATTTCGCCTTGGTAATCGCGGTGACCACAGCCATGGCTGCAGAAAACCCGCCTGCCGTGAAGAAATCCGGCGGCGCGTTGAAGCGCTTCTGGTGTTCGGCGACAAGCCAATCGTTCACCGGATTCTTAGGAATGTCGTAGTAGTAATAGGTTGCGCCTTCCATCCCGGGCAGTCGCTTGTAGGCGGCCAACGCCGGCAGGATGTTGCCGCCGGTCGAAAGTTCGATGCCATAGCGCTTTGGGTCCATATCCTGCAGCTTCGTCAGCGGATCACCGGCGCCCGCCCAGATTACCCAGATGATCTTGCGTCCCGGCTTGTCTTTCAGCGCGTCGAACAGACGTTGACCAGCTGCCGTGAAATCCGTTGTGGTCGTTGGAACGTATTCTTCCGCAACGAGCGTCGCGCCTGTTTTTGCCAGGGCCTCTTTGAAGGCGGCAACGCCATCACGGCCAAAGGCATAGTCCTGCCCCAGCGTTGCTATCGTGACGCCGGGCTTGCCGATGGCAACGGCGTTCGAGATCGCATCCTGGGAAGAATTGCGTCCGGTGCGGAAGATATATCGGTTCCACTTCTCGCCGGTAATCTGGTCCGCGACCGCCGGCTCGACGATCAGGATCTTCTTGTTTTCCTCGGCCACCGGGAGGTCCGCCAGCGCGGCCGCTGACGATGACGTGCCGATTGCGATATCGACCTTGTCGTCCTGGTATGCTTCTGCAAGCGCTGCTTTGGATAAATCCGGTTTGCTCTGATCATCCTTGGTAATGATAACGATCTTACGCCCATCCAAAGTCATGGTGCCTTTTGTGGCATACTCCAAGCCCATACGCAGACCAGTTTCGGTTTGCTTCGCATAAGCCTCCAGCGGTCCCGTTTTGCCGTAGATTAGTGCGATCTTCAGATCATCCGCCTGAGCGGCTGTTCCCAGCAAGGCGATAGTAATTGCCTGAACGATTAAGAACTTTCGCACAGCTACTCTCCTGATGTTTTCGGATTAGGCGCGCCAGCAACTGATAGTGTGAGGGCTCGTCCCCGGTCAAGGTAGCATTCTTGCCGTAGCACACTTTGCTCTGCGTCAATTCAAACTGATTGGAAACGAGCATAGCCTGTCTACAGCGCGGCCCAAGCAAGATTCGAACTGCTGCCTTCAGGTCGAGTCGGGTCTGTCGATCAGTCTTTCGTCTATCGGGCGATACCGCGAGCGCTGCCAAGTGGCCCGGATGTGCCTGTGATGTGGAAATGACGCGCCGGTCGCTTGAAAATCGCAGTTTTAAAGGGATTGGGCGTGGCGCCGGTCCAGCTTCGGAGGGCAACGCTCTATCCAGCTGAGCTACGGGTGCAGTGGGGCTTCATTTAGCCGATTGGTCCGGCATCGGCAACGGCCTTTGGGGCACCTTGCGGCACCCGGCAATACTAAGGTGGGAGGGCGCGGACCCTCATCCCCCGTCAAAAATCTGATCCGTTCTGCCGGATTGGTGCTAGTCTTGGTTTGTTGATCTTCTCGACCATCGATGGGGACGTCCGATGTATAAGAAGGTTCTTCTGGCCTATGACGGGTCTGTTGAGGGCCGGCGCGCCCTGCGGGAGGGCGCCAAGCTCGCGCAAATGTGCCGTGCCGAGGTCTTCCTGCTGGCGGTTGTCGAGGTTTCCTCGATCATGACGCCGGAGGCCGGGCTTACGATTCCGATCGAGCTGCAAACCGAAGACTACAAGGCGATCCTGGCCGAAGGCACGGAGCGGCTGAAAGCGGTAGGCTTTACGCCGACCTCGCGGCTGGAGGTGGGAGATGCCGGGCAAAAGATCGCGGAAGTGGCCGAGGAAATCGGCGCGCATCTCGTGGTCGTCGGGCATCGTCCGCAAGGGCCGCTGGCGCGGTGGTTCGGTTCCGTCGGCAGCTATCTGGTCAAGCGGCTGCGCTGCAGCGTGCTGGTCGCCCAGACCGAGATCAGCGACGATGAATTCGAGCGGCTGAAGCCGCCGGCCGAGACGGCAGCCTAGGCTCAGGTTTGCACCGCGCCGGATCGATCGGAGAGATCGTTACGCCGGAACGATGATCTTGCCGATCGGCCAGAGCGCGATGCCGGCGAGTTTGAGGTGTGCCCAGGCGAAGGGAATGCCGATGATGGTCACGGCCAGCACGATCGCCGTGACGACATGCGCGAGCGCCAGCCACCATCCCGCCAGCACCAGCCAGATGATGTTGCCGACGACGCCGAGCGGTCCGGTGCCGATATCCTCCTCACCGGTATAGAGGTCGCGCGACACCGCCCTGAACCCGAACGGAAACAGCGTGTAGGCCGCGATATTGAACGCCGCGCGCGCCCAGGGCAGGCCGATGATGGTGATGGCCATGATCACGGCGGCCACCAGCCAGCCGAATGCCATCCACGCGCCGCCAAGCACGATCCAGACAATGTTCAGAAGTAGTGAGACCGGTGACATGGCCCATCTCTACCGTGCCGGGGACGCCATTGAAACTCAAAAAGCCCGCCGCGGCAGGAATTGGCTTGTGCGCGTCGGCGTCCGGAACTCGATTGCCGCAGGCCGTTCAGGCGCTAAACTGCTTTCCAATACGATCCGAACAACAGGCGTCCTTTAGGGAGAAGCGTCGATGCGTCCGCTCGAATTCGGCTGGTATCTGCCCACGCATGGCGACACCACGGCCTATGGGCTGATGGAGGCGCAGGTCGCAGGTTCCCCTGAACTTTGTGATCGCGTGGTGCAGGCGGCGGAAGCGGCCGGCTTCGAATATCTGCTGATCCCGGTGGGCTCGGTGTGCTGGGAGGCGTGGATCACGGGCGCGTTCATGGCGGCGCGCTCGTCGACCATCAAGCCGCTGATTGCGGCAAGGCCGGGCTACATCAATCCGGTGCTGCTGGCCAAGATGATCTCGACCTTCGACCAGATGTCGGGCGGGCGCATCAGCATCAATCTGATTGCGGGCCAGAACGAGAGCGAGGTCGAAGGCGAGGGCGTGCGTTACGCCAAGGAGGAGCGCTACGCGCTGATGGAGGAGGAGGTCTCGATCCTCAAGGCGCTGTGGACAACGCGCGGCCCGGTGACGTTCGAAGGCAAGTTCCACAAACTGTCGGGCGCGCATATCAGGCCGCGTCCCCTGCAGCAGCCGTTTCCAAAATTCTACCTCGGCGGCGGCTCGCGCCAGGCCTGGGAATTGTCGGCGAAACATTCCGACGTACATCTGTTCTGGGGCGACCTGCCGGAGCGGATCGCTGGCAATATCGCCGAGATCAGGCAGATGGCCCGCGCCCATGACCGCGAGAACGACATCGGCTTCGGCATGCGGCTGCAGGTGATCTGCCGTGAAAACGAAGCGGACGCCTGGGAGGCCGCGGATCAGCTGGTGCGTCACGCCACCGAACGGCAGAAGCAGGAGATGAAGACGCTCTACAACAAATCCGAGGCGAACCTGCGCGTGCAGCAGCTTGCCCGCGAACATGGCGACCTGCTGCTGCCGCATCTATGGACCGGCATCACCAAGGTTCGCCCCGGCGCCGGCATTGCGGTCGTCGGCAATCCCGCGCAATGCGCCGATACGCTGCAGCAATTCATCGATGCCGGCTGCCACTCGTTCTGCCTGTCCGGCTATCTGCACGACGAGGAGGCCGAACGGTTCGGGCGGCTGATCCGTCCCATCCTCGCCGAGAATAATCGGGGCCGCTGGGCGGCGTGATATTGCACGCACGGACGTGACGCTGCGCGCACGGACGTGACGCATCAAAGCGAGGCCAACGCCTTCTCTGGCTGCGCGCCGATCAACCGCCGCACCTCGGCAGCCGGCCTGGGGGCGCTGAACAGATAGCCCTGCATCTGGGTGCAGCCGAGCCTCTTCAGCAAGGCCTTCTGCTGTTCGGTTTCGACGCCCTCGGCGGTCGTGATCATGTTGCGCGAGGTCGCGATGTTCACCACCGCCTGCACAATCGTCTCCGAGCCGTCGACCTCAATGTCGCTGACGAAGCAGCGGTCGATCTTGATCTTGTCGAACGGGAAGCGCTTCAGATAGCTCAGCGAGGAGAAGCCGGTGCCGAAATCGTCGAGCGCGATGCGCACGCCGATGGCGCGGAGCTGATGCAGGATCGCCAGCGCGGTCTCGTCGTCATGGATCAAGACCGCCTCGGTAATCTCGATCTCCAGCCGCTCCGGCGGCAGACGGGAGGTCGCGAGCGCGCCCATGATCCGAAGTGCGAGTGTCTGGGATTTCAACTGGACCGGCGAGACGTTGACGGCCAGCCGGACGTGAGCCGGCCAGCTGGCGGCCTCGATGCACGCCGTCTGCAGCACCCAATCGCCGAGTTCGTTGATCAGGCCGATATCTTCCGCCAGCGGAATGAACTCCGCCGGTGAGACCATGCCGCGTTCGGGGTGGCGCCAGCGCAGCAGCGCCTCGCAGCCCACCACCTCGTTGCTGCCGAGGTCGAGCAGCGGTTGATAGTGAATTTCGAAACCGCCATCGACCATCGCCTGCCGCAGGTCCTGCTCCATGGTCAGCCGCGCCTTGGCGCGGGCATCCATGACCGGCTCGAAGAAACGATGGGTGCGGCGGCCTTCGGCCTTGGCGCCGTACATCGCCAGATCGGCGTTCTTGATCAGCTGGTCGAGATCGGTGCCGTCCTGCGGCGCCAGCGCGATGCCGATGCTGGCGTCGGTCGAGAGGTGATGGCCGAGGCAGCGATGCGGCTGCCGGATCGCCTCCTGAATACGCGTCACGAATTCGACGACGTCGTCGCGGTCGCCGGCCGCGGTCTGGATCACGGCGAATTCGTCGCCGCCGAGCCGCGCAATCAGATCGGTCGGCTTGAGGCAGTCCTTGATGCGGGACGCGACGGCCTTCAACAGTTCGTCGCCGACATGATGCCCGAGCGAGTCGTTGATGCCCTTGAATTCGTCGATATCGATATAGAGCAGTGCGAATTGTTCGCCGTCGACGGCCTTCTGCAACTCGCGCTCGATCTGTTCGCGGAACAACACCCGGTTCGGCAGGTCGGTCAGCGCGTCGTAATGCGCAAGATGGGCGATCTTTTCATCGGCGCGACGGCGCTCGGTAACATCCTCGACAACATGGACGATGTAGCTGGGCTCGCCGGCCTGATTGCGAATTCCGAGCCGTCTGGAGGTGATGTAGCGACGGCCCATCGCCTGGGTTTCCCAGAGATGCTCGTCCTTGAACAGGCCGTCGGCGGATCGCAGCGCCTTGTCGTCGTCGGCCGTGACGATCTCGGCGGACGCTTGCGGAAATATGTCGAAGGCGGTTTTGCCGATGATGCTGTCGCGGGAAACGCCGAATTGAGTCTCGGCCACGCGGTTGGCCAGAAGGTAGCGGCGGTCCTGGGCGCCCTTCACGGTGATCTGCGAGGGGATGTGATCGATGATCTGGCTCAGGAAAGCATGGTTGCGGTCGCGTTCCTGCTCGAGTTTGCGACGCTCCGTGACGTCTTCGATGGTGGCGATCCAGCAGCCATGCGCCAGCGGCCGGCTGATGGCCAGGAAGCTTCGCCCGTCCGGGCACTGCATCATGCTGTGGTCGACCTCACCCCGTGCGATATTCCGCAAAACGCCGGAACAGAATTCCTTGACGTCGCCGCTAAAGGCTTCCTTGTCCTTGCGGTGCTGGATCAGGTCGGAGAAATGACAGCCGGGCTTTACGATGTCCGGCGACAGGTTGAACATGTCGATGTAGCGCTGGTTGACGGTGACGATGCACGCGGACGCGTCGTACATCACCAGGCCCTGGATCATGTTGTTGAGCGCGGTGTCGAGCCGGTGCCGTTGCGATTCCAGCCGTTGCTGCGCCTCTCGGCTTTGCCGGGTCATCTGCCGGATGATGAGGAACAGGATCAACGCGATCGTCGATGCCGACAATATGGCGGCGCTGACCAGGAACCTGGTCTGGGCCTCCCAATCGGCCAGCGCGGCGGTCATCGAATTGGTTGCGACGACGATGATCGGGAAGCGGCTCAACTGGGCCGCGGACCCGAGCCGGTCCCTGCTGTCGATCGGGCTTTTGACACGCAGCGTTTGCTGACCGCCCTGCGTCAGGACACGCTGCAGCAGCGGCGCCGATTTGAATTTCTGTCCGACCAGGTGCTCGGCGCGCGGATGTCGCGCCAGCAGGGTGCCGTCGGCGTGAAACATCGAAACGGCGGCGTCCGCTCCGATCGCGACGGAAGCAAAGAACTTCACGTAATTGGAAGGATCGATGCGCCGCGTCATCACGCCGAGAAAGACACCATCTTCGCCGGTCAGTCGATGGGCAACGACCGTGTTCAGACTGCCGCTGATAAGGCTGCGAATCGCCTCGGTCTGGATCGACGGTGATCGCGGATTGAATTTGAAGGACTTGAAGTAGGCGCGTTCGGAGATGTTGAGGGCCGGCGTCGGCAACGGCCGCGACCAATTGATGATGTTGCCGTCGGCGTCGTAAACCGAAATGTCGCCGAGATAGGACAGGACACCGGCTTTGGATCTGAGAATTTCGTGGGATTCCGAACTCGAAATCAATTCCCTGAAGGCCTGCGGTGAAGCGATGCCGGGAATGCGCAGCCGGACGATCACGTCGGCTGCGATGGTGTCGGAGTCCTCGAATTGCTGGTCGAAGTGACGGGTGAGCAGCAGGACGGTGTTTTGCAGCTCGCGTTCGCTGTTGGCCAGCGCGCGCTCGCGAAATTCCGCGACCATCATGATCGTGCCGGCGAAAATCGCCGCAACCAGCAGGGCTCCGCAAACGGTCAGCCACAGCACCGGACCGCGGATCGTCGTGCCGAGACGCCGGCTGGCCGCCGCGGCTCGGGACACCATGCTATTCAGGTCGCGAAACAGAACGCGCATTCCCCCTTCTCCCCGGGGAACTACATACGATGCGCTCATGTCATAAGCCGTTAGGAAATCCGGTTACCTAAGGCTTAATCCGGCCCTCTGAGCACCGTTTGCGCGTATGGCCGGCCGCGCGGCGCGCGGGTTGGTATCAGGCTGATTCTGCAACTTCCGGGATTGGAGCCGGGCGCGGGCGATGCGCGGACGCTAAGCTGCCTCAGCGGCGATAGCCGCTGGCGCGGGAAAAGGCCGGGCGGGTTTCCTGCGCCGGGCGGCTCGACAGGCTGGCGCGCGTTTCGCTGGCGAGCGGTGCCGCCGGCCTGAGGTCTTCCAGGAAGATCGGCTTGGAGAAGTAGTAGCCCTGCGCATAGCGGATCTTGGTCGCGGCCTGCAGATAGGCCAGTTCCTCGAAGGTTTCGAGGCCTTCGGCGATCACGGTCATGCCGAGCGCTTCGCTCAGCGATTCGATCGCCCGCAAAATGCCCTGGCTGCGCGGCCGCAGATGGATGTCCGTGATGAAGGAACGATCGATCTTGATTTCGTCGGCGGTGATGTCGGCCAGCGCCGACAGCGACGAATAGCCGATGCCGAAATCGTCGATCGAGATGCCGACGCCGAGTTTGCGGAAGATCGGCAGGATTTCATCCTGGAAATGCGTCTTGGTGACGAAAGCGTCTTCGGTCACCTCGATCAAAAAGCGCTTCGGAAATCCGGTCGCCTCCAGCGCCTGCGCGAACGGCCGCATGAATTCGGGATTGCCGGCCTGCTTGGCCGCGACGTTGATGCTGATCGTGGTATCGGGACCGAAGGTCTCGTTGATCAGGTCGATCGACTTGACGATCTCCGCCAGCACCAGGTGGGTCAGCTCGTCGATCAACCCGAGTTCGACGGCGAGGTTGATGAAGGTGCCGGGAGCCTGAATCACGCCCTCATCATCCCTGAGCCGCACCAGCGCTTCGATTCCCTTGACCGCCTTGGTGCGGATATCGACCTTGGTCTGAAACGCGCAGCAAAAGCGCTTTTCCAGGATCGCCAGCCGCAGCGATTGTTCGACCTTCATCCGCGCCAGCGCCTCGCGCTCCATGCTGGAGTCGAAGAACGCTGCCCCGCCTTTGCTGCCGTTCTTGACGCGGTACATCGCGATATCGGCATTCTGGCGCAGCGCGTCGTAGGTCTTGCCGTGCTCGGGATAAAGGCTGACGCCGATCGACGTCGAGGCGAATATCTCCGATTCGTCGATGAAGAACGGCGCCTTCAGCCGTTGCAGGATGAAATGGATGTATTCGGCGACTTCGCTCTCGCTCTGGACCGGATTGAGCAGCAGCATGAACTCGTCGCCGCTGATCCGCGACAGGATGTCGGATTCGCGCAAATCCATGCCCAGCCGCTTGGCCATTTCGACGAGCAAGGCGTCGCCGATCGCGTGGCCGTAATAGTCGTTGATGTGCTTGAAATTATCGACGTCGAGAAACGCGAGTGCGAAGTGGCCGTGGACATTGCCCTGTTGCAAATGGCCTTGTTGCAAATTGCCTTGGTCGCTGTCGCGCGCGAGCAGCGTGTTGACGCGGTGTTCGATCACCCGCCGGGTCGGCAAGCCGGTTAGTTCGTCATAATAGGCCGAGCGGAACAGCGCATCCTCGAACGCCTTTTGTTCGGTGATATCGGCGGAATTCGAGAGCAGAAAATTGCGTCCGGCGATCTGGATCGGCCGGTGTGAGGTGAGAAATACGTGCTTGGCCGGACCGGATGTCACGGCCTCTTCCAGTGTGGCCGCGTGGCCGCTGCGGAGCAATTCGAGACAGGTCTCCTGGCGATCGCTCAATTGCGAGGGCGCAGGCGCTGCGGCGGCCATCTGCAGTAACGCCGCGGCGGCGTCGTTCACCAGCAGGAACTCGCCTTGCTCGTCCTGAACCGTCACGCCGGTCGGAAGCAATCTGAGGACATCCCGCAGAATGCTCAATTCGCTATCAAAAGCGCCTTCATTACCGGCCTCGGTCGCGGCCGCCTGAAGGTCATGTTTATAGGGACTGTGCATGCAGCGGAGCTTGGCAAAGTCCCTTCTAATTTTGGTTAAGTGGAACTGTGAAAAACCGCGACACTCCTACAAGTTGGCGCTTTCGGACCATACGGCCGCAATCGTCATTAACAGATTCTCAATTCGGACTTCGGCTGCGTGCGGTAATTGCGAATTGTGCGCTTGGGTTGCGCAACCGCGTTCAGCTCGCGGGGATGCGACACTGCATCGTGCAATGAACGCCGGTCTTCAGGAAACTGACTTCGGTCTTGCCGTCGAACGAGCGGAGTGCCGATTGCAACAGCCTGGTGCCGAAGCCTGGCGCTCCGATTTTTTCGACCGCGGGCCCCTCGGTTTCGTCCCAGGTGATCTTGAGCCAAGCCACATTGAGTTTGTCGTCTGACACCGTCCACGACACTTGCAACATGCCATTCGCAGCGGAAAACGCGCCGTACTTCCCGGCATTGGTAGCCAATTCGTGGAAGATCAGCGCCAGGCTGACCGCCAGCTTGGCCGGAAGGAATAGCGGATCGCCGTTCAGGTTGAACCGGACATGGCCGTAAGGCCCGAGTTCGGAGCGCAGCAAGTCTTTGATATCACAGCCGCTGCCATCGACCCGTGTGATCAGATCGTCGGTTGCCGACAGCGCGCGGATCCGGTGATCGATGCTGTTCCAGGCCTGCGGTTCTTCGTGCAAGACCTGGTGCAGGACGGCGTGGATCGTCGATGTCTTGTTCTTCAGCCGGTGCTGCAGCTCTTCGACGATCAGTTTGCGGTATTCTTCTTCCTCGATCAGGCGCTGGGCGATCTGCCGCTGTTGCGCGACGATGGTCCGGTAGTGCTCGACACCCCATATCGTGATGCCGCAGACCGCCCAGAAAATCAGCAGCAGCGCCAGGCGGGCGGAATCGGCCACGGCGTCGCTGAAATTGACGGCGACGCCCAGCGTGCCGCCGGCAAGCGCCGTCGCGATCCCGATCCGGAAGCCGCCAAAGGCGGTGGCAAAGAACACGGCCGGAAAATACGGCGTGAAGAACACGTCGGGGCGGATCTGGGCCAGTCCCCACCGCGCAAGGGTCGCCAAAACCAGGCAACAGACCGCAAAGCCGGTGCTGAATAGCGGTGAGGGCTGGGAAATTCCCTGCCAGCCGTGCCTGAACTCGTCGATCAATTTCGTCATCGGTGTTGTCACTTCACGTGATCAGCGAATCCAAAATAAGGCCGACCCTAACGGAAACCGGGGATTTCGAGCCCGCCGGCAACGATAAGGCGGTTCTGCCATGGCGATGTCAGCGCGAATAAGCTCGCTTGCGTTGTTCCCGGCGGGCGGGAATATTGGCATCAACAAAAACGGGAGGAATGGATGAACCGTCTCATTCGCGCGTTCGGCGCATCGGCTCTCTTTGTCCTTGCGGCCACCGGGAACAGTTGGGCGGACCCGGTGCTCCCCATGGCCGTGACGCCCGAAGACGTCGGCCTGTCCTCCAGCCAGCTGGCGCGCATCGAGGCGGTGACCCAGAAATACGTCGAAACCGGCCTGGTGCCGGGCGCCGTGATGCTGGTGGCGCGGCGCGGCAAGATCGCCTGGCACAAGACCCTGGGTTTCCGCGACCGCGCTGCGAAAGACCCGATGCGACCGGACTCGATCTTCCGCATCTATTCCATGACCAAGCCGATCGTCTCGGTCGCGGCCATGATGCTGGTCGAGGAGGGAAAGATGCAGGTCAGCGATCCCGCCTCGAAATATATTCCGGAAATCGGCCGCATGAAGGTGGGCAATGAGACCACCGAAAACGGCAAGGCGGTGCTGCAATTGACCGATCCCGCCCGCGAGATGACGGTGCAGGACCTGTTGCGGCACACCTCCGGGCTGATCTACGGCGCGCGCGGCAAGTCGCTGATCAATGCGGCCTATATCGAAGCCAAGATCGGCGGCCGTGATACCAGCAATGAGGAGCTTGTCGCGAAATTATCGAAGCTGCCGCTGCGGTTCTCCCCCGGCGAGCGCTGGGAATACGGGGTGTCGACCGACGTGCTGGGGCGCGTGGTCGAGGTCGTCTCGGGCAAGACGCTGGGCGAATTCCTGAACGAGCGCATTCTGACGCCGCTCGGCATGACCGACACCGGCTTCTCGGTGCCATCAGACAAGCTCAATCGCGCCGCCCAACCCTGGCAAATGCCCGAATCGTCACCGATGACGCCGCGCTTCGACGTGGCGCAAAAGCCCCGTTTCGAATCCGGCGGCGCCGGGCTCACCAGCACGATGGACGATTATCTGCGCTTTGCGATCATGCTCGCCGATAGCGGCGAATTCGCCGGCAAGCGCCTGCTCGGCAACAAGACCATCGATTTCATGACGGCGGATCATACCCTGGCGCGGCCGGGCCGGCCGCCGGGGCTGGGTTTTGGTCTTGGCTTCGAGGTTCGCACCAGCGTAGGCGACGCCGCCTTGCCGGGCTCGCTCGGGGAATATGGCTGGGCCGGTAACGCCGGCACGCTGTTCTGGATCGATCCCAAGGAACAGTTGATCGCGATTTACATGGTGCAGGTCGATGACGGCGTGCGGATCATGCTGCGCAATCAATTCCGGACCATGGTCCAGTCCGCGATCATCAACTAGGATTTCTCAGGTTTCGCAAAGGGGATAGTGAAATGGGACGGCTGGACGGCAAGGTCGCGGTGATCACGGGCGCGACCAGCGGCATCGGGCTGCATACGGCGGAGATTTTCGTCGCCGAAGGCGCGAAGATCGTCATCGCCGGACGCCGCGCGCCGGAGGGCGAGGCGCTGGCCAAGAAACTCGGCGCTACCTGCATCTTTCGTCAGACCGATGTTACGGTCGAGGAGCAGATGAAGGCGCTGATCGGGCTTTGCGTGGAAAAGTTCGGCAGGATCGATTGTCTGTTCAACAATGCCGGCGGTCCGGCCCAGACCGGCGGCATCGAAGGCCTTGAGGTCGATCGTTTCGATGCGGCGATGGCGACGCTGGTGCGCAGCGTGATGCTCGGCATGAAGCACGCAGCACCCCAGATGCGCAAGCAAGGCTCCGGCAGCATCATCAACAATGGCAGTATCGCAGGGCGGCTGGCCGGCTTTTCGTCATCGATGGTCTACGGGGCGGCCAAGGCCGCCGTCATCCATCTCACCAAATGCACGGCGATGGAGCTCGGCGAATCCAACATCCGCGTCAATTCGATCTCGCCGGGTGCAATCGCGACCGGCATCTTCGGCAAGGCGCTTGGCCTTTCGGTGGAAGACGCCGAAAAGACCCCGAGCGTGATGCGTGAGGTCTACAAGACCGCGCAGCCGATCCCGCGCGCCGGATTGCCTGAGGATATCGCGCATGCCGCGGTGTTCCTCGCCAGCGACGAATCCTCTTTCATCAACGGCCACGATCTCGTCGTCGACGGCGCCATCACCGGCGGCCGCAACTGGACCCAGCAGCAGCAGGGCTATGTCGCGCTGCGCAAGGCATTCGATCAGGGATAGGTATTTCGTCATTCCGGGGCGATGCGCAGCATCGAACTACGGTGCGCAATCGCGCACCTGAGAATCTCGTCATTCCGGGTCTGGTCCTGTGGACCATCCCGGAATGACGAGCCCAAATTGAGTCGCTCGGTTTCGAGGCGAGGGCTGCGTAAGCAAGTTGGAAGGAGAAGAAGAAATGTCTGCAACACTTGGTTTGTCACCCGCCAGCCCCCAAGGGCGGCCGTTTTATCTCGCCGTGATCGCCGGCCTCGCCTGCGCCTTCGTGATCGGAAAGACGCTGCCATCCACGATGGATGCGATCTCGGCGATCATCGAGCCGCTATGTTCGAACGCTGCGGCCGCAGGCTCGCCGCTCGATACCGTCGAGCCGATCGGCTCGTACGCGCTGCCGAACGTGCCGGGCAAACGGGTAACGATCGTGCGCGTGTTCTACGGGCCCGGCGGGTTCACCCGCGCGCACCGGCATGCCGGCTCCGTCACCGCCTATGTCACCAAGGGCGAAATCCGCTCGCAGCTTGCCGGCGGCGTGGTCGAGACGTTCAAGGTGGGCCAGTCGTTCTTCGAACCGCCCGGTGCCGTGCACCTGGTCTCGGCCAATGCCAGCATGACAGAGCCCGCGGAATTGATCGCGGTTTTCGTCGCCGATGAAGGCGCGCAGCTCACGACGTTTGTGGAGTAGCGGCAGAGCGTAGATCGTAGGGTGGGGCAAAGGCGCACTTCGCGCCGTGCCCACCATCTATCCAAGACCGCGGCCTGAAATTGGTGGGCACGCTGTCGCTTTGCCCACCCTACGCACTGCACGCGAAGGCGTGTCACACCGGCTTCAGCACGACCTTCAGTCCGTCCCGCGGTTTTGGGATCGGCCACATCTGCCAGTCCGGCTTGTAGCCGGGCTCCAGCGAGACGCTGAGATTCTGCAGGAAATGCCGTGCAAAGCATTTCGCCTGCATATAGGCAAAATGCAGCCCGAGGCACATATGCGCGCCGCCGCCGAACGGCACCCAGGCGAAGCGATGACGGTTGCGCTGCGCCTCGTCGGTGAAACGCATCGGATCGAATATGTCCGGATCGGGCCAGATATCGGCCATGTGATGGGTGAACAACGGATTGACGCCGACCAGCGTGCCGGAGGGGATCGTATAGCCCTTGAAGGTGAAATCGCGGACCGCGCGGCGCGGCATCGAGGGCACCGGCGGCTTCAGCCGCAACGCCTCCTTGAACGCCATCTCGCTCAGCGGCATTTTCTCAAGATTGTCGATGCTGGAGGGATCGTTGGCCTCGATGCCGAGCCCCTTGACTTCCTCGCGCAGCCGCGCCTGCCATTCTGGATGCGCGGCAAGCTCGCCGACAAAGGAAGTCAACGACGACGTTAGCGTGTCATGCGCCGCCATCATCAGGAAGCTCATATGATCGATGATGTCCTGGGTCGACAGCAGCGCGCCGTCCTCATGGGTGGCCTGGCAAAGTTGCGAGAACAAATCGTCGCCGCCGCCCCGCGCGCGGCGGATCGGAATTTGCTCGGAGAAATAGGCGACGATCCGCTTGCGCCCCGCAACGCCGCGGCCCATCTGCGTGAACGGCAGCGGGTATCGGATCGGTGCCACGGCCGCCGCCACCATGTCGACAAAGGCGCGCGTGATCTCGTCCACCTCGGGACCGATCTCGGCACCGAGAAACGATGTAGCCGCCAGATCGAGCGTGAGCTGCTTCATCGCCGGATAGACCAGCATCTCGCCGGGTTGCGCCTTCCACTGCTGGACGCGTACGGCAATGCCGCGGTCGAGATCAGTGAGATAGGATTTCATCGGGCCGGATTTGAAGGCGACCGACAGCGCGCGGCGGTGCAGGCGGTGCTCCTCGAAATCGAGCAGCATCAGCCCGCGCGGGAACAGCCGGCCGAGGATCATGCCCCAGCCATGGGTCGAGGAAAATTGCTTGGCCTGGTCGAACAGCAACAGTTCGTTGGCCTCGGGGCCGAGCAGGTTGATGCTGGTCTCGCCGAACACATGGCTGCGATAGACCGGGCCATATTTGGCGTGCATCCGCTCGACCTGCCCTTTGGGATCGGCGAGCACCTCCAGCGTCTTGCCGATCACCGGCCAGCCTTCGTCGCCCGGTATGTGCCTGAGTGAACTACGCTTCGGCGGTGTAAGGGTGATCGCGGGGGAAGCCACATTCTGCATCGACATGGCAATTGCTCCGGTTCGGCGCTGGCCCATTATGCGTCGGGTTATCGGCGTAACCAAGGGCATTAGGTAACGCTTTGTTTAGCAGGCGCAAAGCCGGAAGCCCGCGCAGGACGCCGGTGCATCCAAACCGCGCCACAACGTCGTGGGGCCATGCTAGGCTGCTGCTAAATCAAGCGGATCGGGGAGCTGTGATGTCGAGAATTTGGGGTGTGATTGCCGTCACGTTTGCCGCGATGGCCGCCGTCGCCGGACCAATCGCCGCACAGGCGCAGACCCTCCCTCGCATCACCAGCTTTGGTCCGGATTTTCCCAAGACCGGAATCTTCATCGGCAACAGCTTCTTCTATTACAACAACGGCCTGCCGGGTCATCTGTCGTTGATGGAGAAGGCCGCCGACCCCGAGAACGTGCAGGCCTACCGCAACACCATGGTTACGATCGGCGGTTCCGGCTTCGACTGGCATGATATCGAAAGCTATTTCCGGCCCAACGCGATCGGCAGCTATTCCTTCGACCCGAACAACAACGTCGTCTTCAACAAGCTCGACCGGCTGTTCGACGTCGCCGTCATGATGGATTGCAGCCAGTGCCCGATCCATCCCACGCTCAAAACCGTATTCACCGACTATGCGAAGAAGAACAGCGCCATCGTGCGCGCCAAGGGCGCCAAGCCCGCGTTCTTCATGTCCTGGGCCTATGCCGACAAGCCGGAGATGACGGCGCAATTGGCCGAGGCCTACACGATTGCCGGCAACGAGAACAACGCGCTGGTGATTCCCGCAGGCCTTGCCTTCGCCCACGCCATCAGCAAGCAGCCCGAGCTCAACCTCTATGCGCCGGACAAGCGCCATCCATCGCTGGCGGGCACGTATCTCGCAACCTGCGTGGTGTTTGCGTCGCTGACCGGACGCTCGCCGGTCGGCAACCCCTATCTCGCCGGCATCGATGCGCCGACCGCGAAATTCCTGCAAACCGTGGCGTGGGAAACCGTGCAGAGCTATTATGCGAAGTAGTCAAAGCTGACGATGTCGTCCCGGCCTTGAGTCGGGACCCATACGCCGCGGTCTATCGGCGAGCGCGCTAATTTAGCGTAAGATATCTTCCACAACAATGTCCGCCGCGGAGTATGGGTCCCCCGATGCGCAATTGCGCATCTGAGTTCGCCGGGACGACATCGTGTGCTCCCTTACGCCTTGCGCTTGGCGGCTTCCTTCTGCAGGTCCGGCGCATTGATGGTGGGGATCGCCACCCGTCCAGGCCCGGTGACCGCGAGGGCAGCGGCAGCCTTGTCGTTTTCCATGATCTTGGCCATCACGGCTTGCCCCGCGCGCTCGAACACCGCGCGGTTCTCGACCAGGAATTTCTGCGACTCGCGCAGTCCTTTGACATAGCCGTTGATCTCCGGGATCACGTAGCGCGCCACCATGTCCCAGCTGCGCCGGGTGTTTTCCGGATTGGCCCAGTCATGCACGAAGCCGACGATGGTGCCGACGCCGCCGGAAACCGCCGTCAGATTCTTGATGGTCTTGATCAGGTCGTCAGGCGTGCCGATGGTGGAAGCGGCGGCCTCGCCGCCCGCAGTCTTCTCGAGCGCGTCCTCGGGTGACTTGAACGGCTCGAGGCCCGGCCGCTGCAGCGTGCCGACATTATATTCATTGTGCCACTTCATCAGCCCCGGGCCGGCCTCGCGATAGGCTTGTTCGCGCGTCTCGGCGATGTGCCAGCTAAGCAGCACGCGCCAGTCGGCGCGGCTCACGGTGGTGCCGGCCTTCTTGGCGGCGTCCTCGGCAAAGCCCCATTGCGTCGGCAGCGCCATCAGGCCCTGCGTCGACATCGAACCCAGCGAGATGATGCCGATACCGTATTTGCCCGCCAGCGTCATGCCCGAGGGCGAAATCTGCGACGCCACCACGAACGGCATGTCTTCCTGCAGCGGCAGCAATTGCAGCGCGGCGTCGTTCATCTGAAACCAGTCGCTCTTGGCGGTGACGCGCTCGCCCTTGAACAGCCGGCGGATGACCGCGATCGCTTCGTCCTGACGGTCGCGCTGCGTCATCGGATCGATGCCGAGCGTGTGCGCGTCGGAGGCCAGCGCGCCCGGACCGGAGCCGAAGATGGCGCGGCCGCCGGTCATCCAGTCGAGCTGCACCATGCGCTGCGCGACATTGTAGGGATGATGATAGGGCAGCGACACCACGCCGGTGCCGAGCTTGATGCGCTTGGTGCGCTCGCCCGCGGCGGCCAGGAACATTTCCGGCGAGGCGATCATCTCCCAGCCCGAGGAATGGTGTTCGCCGCACCAGAACTCGTCGAAGCCGAGCGTGTCGATCTGCTCGACGAAGTCTAGGTCGCGGCGGAATTGCAGCAGCGGATTCTCGCCGATCGGATGATGCGGGGCGAGAAAGGCTCCGAATTTGAGGCGCGCCATGGGGTTTTCTCTCCGGATGTATTGTTCTTTGGAATTGCTCGGCGCCAAACTACGGGGTGGGGCAGGGCAAGGCAATCCTCCAAGCCCGCCGCTGGCGCATGGTTGTCGCGCAAGTTTGGCTGACATACCGTCGGCCGGAATTATGGCCACTCACCTCAGGGACCATCATGAATCGCTTCCTCGCCCGATGAATCTCGCAAAACCCCGCATCGATATCGGCTTTGCCACCAACCACGCGCGGCCGCGCTCTCCTTCTGGCAAAACGAGATCGGGCTGCCGTTCGATTATGCGCATCCGATCCGCCGCGGCTACAAGCAGCATCGCCACGATCTCTGCGGCTCGATCCTGAAGATCAATCAGGTCTACGAACCGCTACCGGACAATCCGCCGTCGGGCTATCGCGAATTGCTGATCGCGCGCGATGGCCTCACCGCGCCGAAGCCAATGGCTGATCCCGAAGGTAACCGCGTCGTGCTGGTGCCGAAGGGCATGTACGGCATCGAGGTGTCGCACGGGCCTCGCTCGCCGGGTCGCTCGAGCCTGCGCATGGATAGGTTTTGGTGAGGACGATCCGAAGGGCGCATCAGTAGTTTTGGGGATGCGCGTCACCAAAGTATCGGCTTGCCGGGCGCGGGCATCAATGGCATGCTCGGCATATGACGTCCAAATGCATTCCGCTCAAGTCGCTTTGGTGGCGCTCCTCTTAAGGAGTGGCATGGCGTTACTATTTTCAACGACCTTCGCCGCCGTGATCGGGTGAGCCAAGGTCGTTTTCCGACAAGTCTCCAATCGCGGCGGCTCCAATCAGGAGAAGCCATATGCTTGTCGAGACGGTGCGACCAATCATTCTCACCGGTGATCGCACCACCGGACCCCTTCACCTTGGCCACTATGCAGGCTCGCTGAGAAACCGAGTTGCGCTTCAGCGCACGCATCGGCAGTTCGTTTTGCTGGCCGATGCCCAAGCCTTGACGGACAATATTGACGACCCCGAAAAAGTGCGCAGCAACGTGATGGAAGTCGCCCTCGATTACCTGGCCGTCGGCATAGATCCGAACGAAACGACAATTTGCGTGCAGTCCGCATTGCCCGCGCTTGCCGAACTTGCTCAGCTTTATCTTAACTTTGTTTCCGTGGCCCGATTGGAGCGCAATCCGACGATCAAGGATGAGATTCAGATGCGGGGCTTTGAGCGGGACATTCCCGCGGGCTTCCTGTGCTATCCGGTGGCGCAGGCCGCCGATATTACGGCATTCAAGGCGACGGTCGTGCCGGTGGGATTGGATCAAGCTCCGATGATCGAACAGACGAATGAAATCGTTCGTCGGATCAATCGGCAAGTCGGTCGTGAGCTGTTGGTGGAGGCAAAGGCGCTCATTCCGGCAACGGGACGACTTCCCGGCGCCGATGGAAAAACGAAAATGAGCAAGTCCCAGGTTAATGCGATTTCGCTTTCAGCCTCGCCCAACGAGATCAGCGCTTTTGTACATCGCATGTACACGGATCCAAACCACTTGCGCGCATCCGATCCAGGAGTGGTCGAAGGCAATGCTGTTTTTACATACCTTGATGCGTTCGACACTGACCGCGCCGCCGTCGATGAACTGAAAGAGCGCTATCGGCGCGGGGGACTTGGCGATGTAACGGTCAAGCGCCGCCTTGAAGACGTGTTGCAGGAGCTGCTGAAACCGATCCGCGAACGTCGCGAGGCCGTCTCCAATGACCTCGGCTACGTGCTCGATGTACTGCGCTCCGGCACATCCAGGGCGCGTGCGATAACCCAATCCACCTTCGATGAATTGCGCGATGGTTTGGGCCTGTTTTCGTTGGACTGAGCAATATGAGGCGCCCACGTGCTTGCCGCCACGATCCGCCCGAAACCGATGGACACAGGCGGTGGAAGCGACCCATCGTAGTTCTACGGAGGGCGATGCATAAAGGCTTAAGGAACTTTGACTAGGTCTAGCATCAGCATTCCAGAACAGAACGCGAAGGTCCCGGTCCTTCTGTGGCGGTCGAGCCGGGCTCTTCTCTCCAGCTTCCAATGAATCAGCTACCCGCAGGCGGCGCCGTACTCAGCGGCGTCGCCTGTTATTTCATGACCGATCCATCTCGATGGGTGGGGCTGATCACCCTTTCCTCACTGCACCGGCACGTTCAGCGAGCGCACCACGCGAAAACTGTAGCCGCCGCCGTCGACGATGCCGTTTTCGCGATAGCCCGCGCGAACCATGTTGGCCATCCAGTCCCAGGTGCCGCCGCGCAGCATGCGCCGCTCGCAATTGCCCTCGAGCCAGGGCGAGCCGTCGACCGGCGTATCTTCGTTGTAGCGTTTGTTGAAGCAGTCCTCGGTCCATTCGAACACGTTGCCGTGCACCTGATACAGACCGAACGGGTTGGGCGGATAGGAGTCCACCACCGCGGGTCCCTTGCTGTCAGCACCGCGCGGCCCGGCGCCATAGGGGATCGATGCTTTGTAATTGGCGTTCTGCGCGGTGATGGTGTTGCCGAACCAGAACGGCGTCGAGGTGCCGGCGCGGGTGAAATATTCGCGCTCGGGTTCGCTCGGCAGCCGGTAGGTGCGGCCGACCTTCTTCGACAACCACGCCAGATAGGATTTCGCGGCCACGAAATTGATGCCCTGCGCCGGCATGCGGCCGCGGCCAAAACCCTTGTCGTCGCCCTTGTCGCGGCCGCAGCCGCCGTCGGCGAGACAGGCGTCCCATTCGTCGAACGAAATGGTGAAGCGGCCGACCGCGAACGGTTTTGCAAGACTGACGCGATGAATGGGGTCCTCGCCCTTGAAACGGTCCGGCTCATCCGCGGGCGTGCCCATCATGAACGAGCCCTTCGGCACCACCACCATTTCAGGACAGACATCGCATTCCTTGAAACTGTCCTTTGGAATGAGCGACTGCTCGATCTCCGGCGTCAGCGGCTGGACGCGGTTTTCCGGAAATATCTGCCGGGGCGCGCGTGCGGGCGGGGTCTGGCCTTCTTCCGCGACCGGTACCGGCGTCTGCATGCCCGGCGGCCACGGTTTTGTTGCCGACGCGCTGCCAGTGAATGAAACGACGAGCACTGCGGCCATCGGCGCAAGGAGAAGCTTCGACACGAATTCCATAGATCATCCCTTGCGCGGACCGGTAATGGTGCTTGGTCGCGGGCCAGGGGATTCGCGTTCACGGCAAATTTGAAGTCGTCGGGCGCCTAAGCTAGACCAAGCCATGGGCTACTTTCCCGACGAATCCACCGAGCGCGCATGGGCACGATACGCCGTATTGGCATTGCCGCTGCTCTACCTGATCGTCGCCCTGACCTATTCGGCATACATGGCGCCGTGGGGGCGTCAGGTCGATCCCGAGTCTGCTTATGCGATGAACGGCCTTGCCTGGGCGGCGGGCTATCCCATGATGAAGAACGATCATCCCGGCACGACGACGATCCTGCTCGGCGGGATCGTCATGAAACTCTATGCATTCATCAGCGGCCGTTCCGACATCATCGAATTCGGGCTGAAGAACTACGACGCATTCATCCACGCGTCGCGGGCCGTCGAGGCCCTGCTGATGTCGCTGGCCTTGCTGGCCTCCGGCCTCATGGTGCAGCGCGTGACGCGAAGCGCGATTGCCGCTGTTCTGTTTCAGGTCGGGCCATTCGTCCATTTCGAGTTGATGCACTTCGAACTGATGCTGACCCCCGAAAGCCTGATGATTTCATGTGTCGTTCTGGGAACCGGGCTGGTGCTCAAGTCGGCGCTCGGCCGGGAGCCGCCGACCGCAGGTCTCGGCGTTGCGCAAGGCCTCGTGTTCGCACTCGGACTGTCGTCCAAATATCTGTATGCGCCGCTGGCTATTCTTTCCGTGGCGCTGCTGCGGAGCTGGCGGGCGTATGTGCTGGCGACGTTGGTCGGTGCGTTCGGATTTTTTGTCTTCAACAGGATATTGAATCCGTACGTCTTCACGAGCGGATTCCATTGGCTTGTGAGTATCGCAACGCACAAGGGCATCTACGGCGCCGGCGAGCCGGGCTTCATCGACTTCAACCTGTTCTGGTCGAACATGGCCCGGATCATCGCGGCGAGCCCTCTGATCTCAGCGGTGTTCGTCCTTGGCGGGTGCGTTGCACTGGCGCGAATGTTGACCAGCCGCGATTACCTGAATCCGGTCAGCCTGACGCTGCTGGCGTGTTTCGTCGCCTTTGCGGCGCAGCTGCTCGCGACGTCCAAGCATTTCAACCTGCATTACATGGTTGCGTCATGGACGCTGACGGGCGGCGTTCTCGTGCTGAGCGTCATCGAGATGCGAAGACTGTGGCCCGCGCTGTCGCCACGCCTGCTTGCCGGCGCGGCAGGATTGATTTGCATCGCCCTTCTTTCCACGAGCCTGATTAGGCTCAAGGACGAAGCGGTGACATGGAGCGGCCTCAACCGGACCGGCGCCAGGCTGTCGCAAGCCGTCGTCTCCGCCGCGCCGACCTGCGCCAATGTCTCCAGCATGTTCGTGCGCGCGCCCGAGAACGGGTTGAACCACGGCGCGGACATGACACTCGGCACCCCGAAAATGATAGCCAGCTTCTCGGAAGCCTATGCGCGGGCTTTCAAGGAGCCGTTGCTGGATCACAATTTCTACCGCAATATCCTGCTCCGGAATTTCATAGCGCACAGCTACGATCAGCTCGCCCGTGAGTATCCGTGCATCGTCGTGCGGACCTCGCAGGAGCTCAACGCCAGAACGTCGGGTGGTCTTCTGGAGTTGCGGCCCGATCATTGTGTCGTCGAGAGCATCCACGTTTACACGGTCGGGATGACGTGCAGGAAAATCCAGGACGCCATGGCGAAGTGAGCGTGTTCTGGGCGCCAGTCGGAGCGCCGCGAAACAGCCCTACCGCGTCATCCTGTTCCACGCATCAAGCCCGGCGATCTTGTAGGCTTCCGCCAGCGTCGGGTAATTAAAAGTGTTCTGGATGAAATAGTCGATCGTGCCTTTGAGGTTGAGCACGGCCTGGCCGATATGGATCAGTTCGGTGGCGCCTTCGCCGAGGATATGCACGCCGAGCAGGCGGCGGGTCTTGGTCGAGAAGATCATCTTCATCATGCCGCTGTTCAGCCCCATGATGTGGCCGCGCGAGGTCTCGCGAAACCGCGCGACGCCGACCTCATAGGGAATGCCGCGCGTCCGAACTTCTTCTTCCGTCAGCCCGGTGGTCGAAATCTCCGGCACCGAATAGATGCCGTAGGGGAAGAATTCCGGCGGCGCCAGCGGCTCCATGCCGAGCGCATGGCAGGCCGCGACGCGGCCTTGCTCCATCGAGGTCGAGGCCAGGCTCGGAAATCCGATCACGTCGCCGGCAGCGTAGATATGCGGCACGCAGGTTTGCAGCGTCAATGGATCGACCGTGATGCGGCCGCGATGATCGACTTCGATCCCGGCCGAGCCGAGATTGAGCCGGTCGGTGGCGCCGACGCGTCCCGCCGCGAACAGCAGCATCTCCGACATCACGACGCGGCCATCGGCGAGTTTGGTCTGGATGCCGCCGCCCGCGCTGTGTTCGATCGAGTTCACCGCGGAGCCGAGGCGCAATGCGACATTGCGGTCGCGCAGCTCGTGCATGAATTCCTCGATCAGTTCCTTGTCGATGAAATCCAGAAACGTCGGGCGCGGCTCGATCAGGGTCACTGCAACGTCGAGCGCGGAGAAGATGGTGGCGTATTCGACCCCGATCACGCCGGCGCCGATCACGGCGAGGCTGCGCGGCAGTTTCGGCAGGTCGATGATCTCGTCAGAGTCGAACACGGTCTTGCCGTCGAACGGTACGTAATCGGGACGGAACGGCCGCGTGCCGCAGGCAATCAGGATGTGGGCGGCCGTCACAGTGCGGGTTTCGCCGTTCGCCGCCGTCACTTCGATCTGATGCGGGCCGACAAAACGGCCTTCGCCGGCGGCGGTGCGCACCAGATTGCGGCTGAACTGATGTTCGAGCACCTCGACCTCGTGATCGAGCGTCTTCTGCAGCCGCACGATCAGGTCCCGGGCGGCGATGTCCTGTTTGACCCGGTAGGAGCGGCCGTAAAAGCCCCGCTCGCGCCAGCCGGACAGGTTGAGCACGGTCTCGCGCAGGGTTTTGGAGGGGATGGTGCCGGTATGGACGGAAACGCCGCCGACCCGGCGGCCCTTTTCCACCACCAGCACCGATTTGCCGAGCTTGGCGAATTGCACGGCGGCGCGGCGCCCGGAAGGGCCGGACCCGATCACCAGCATGTCATAGTCGTACATCTAGGCCGTCCCGAACGCACAAGCGCCTGAAAAAGCTGCAGGAAGCCTCAATCGCCATGCAGCAATCGGGCCAAATCCCCCGGAGCTTTACCTCCGGGGTAATCGCTCGCATGACCGAAAGCTGTAACGGATGCGTGCAACAGATTTCGGACAGGCCGCTGCCAATGCACCAGATCGTCACAAACCCCGTCGAAAACTCCGTCGATTCCTGGCGCCGCTGGTGGGTGCTCGCGATCGTGGTATCCGCGCAATTCATGTTCGGGGTCGACGCCTTCATCGTCAACGTCGCGATCCCGACCATTGCGGCCGAACTGCAGGCGAGCGCAGCGCAGATCGAGGCCGTGATCGCGGTCTATCTGATCGCCTACGCCACGCTGGTGGTCACCGGCGGCCGGCTTGGCGACATCTACGGCACGCGCAACGTGTTCATATCGGGTGTGTTCGGCTTCACCGTCACCTCGCTGTGGTGCGGGCTCGCGCAGTCCGGTCCCGAACTCATCCTGGCGCGGCTGGCGCAGGGTGCCACCGCGGCGCTGATGGTGCCGCAGGTGCTTGCGACCATTCATCTGCTGTTTGCCGATAGCTCGCGCGACCGCGCCTTTGCCATCTACGGCATCGTGCTGGGGCTGGCGGGAGCTGCCGGTTTTCTCCTCGGCGGCATTCTGGTGACGTCAGATCTCGCCGGCCTCGGCTGGCGCGCGGTGTTTTTCGTCAACGTGCCGTTTGGCGCGGTCATCATCGCCGCCGCTTTGCGGCTGATGCCGACCGTGCCGCGCCGCGCCGGCACACGGCTGGATATTCCTGGCGCGGCCGTGCTGTTTGTCGGCCTGCTGTGCCTGATCGGTCCCCTGCTGTTCGGCCATGATTTGCAATGGTCGCCTTGGGTCTGGCTGGTGATGGCCGCCGGCGTCGCCATCATCGCCGCGTTCCTGCAACTCGAACGCTTCGTCGCGCAAAAGGGCGGCATGCCGCTGATCGATCTGTCGCTGTTGTCGGACCCCGCGTTCATGCGCGGGCTATCAGCCGTGTTCTTTTTCTTCTTCGCCAATCTGTCGTTCTATCTGGTCATGACCATGTTCATGCAAAAGGCGTTGCAGATTCCGCCGCTGCAGGCCGGGCTCGTCTTCATCCCGCTGGCGCTGACCTTTGTGATCGCTTCGCGCCACAGCGGCGTGCGCGCAAAGCATCGCAGCACGCTGGTGCTGATCGAAGGCTGCGCGGTGCAGCTCGCAGGTCTTGCCGCGCTGGCAGCTGTTATCGAATGGGTCAACGCGCCATCAGCCATTGTGCTGGCGTTGGTGCTGACGATCTTCGGCTACGGCCAGGGATTGGTCATGGCGCCGTTGTCGAGCGCGGTGCTCTCGACCGTGAAGCCTTCGAGCGCCGGGGCGGGCTCTGGCATGTACGGCACCATGGCGCAGATCGCCAACGCTGCCGGTGTTGCCGCGATCGGCGCGCTGTTCTTTGCGATCGAAGCCGCGGGCGCGGCGCGACCGGCGCTTCTTGTCGCGTGCGCACTGTTCGCATTGTCGATCATGGCATGTGCCGCATTCCTGACATGGATGCGGCGCGCGACCATGGGATGACAAATTAACGTCGATAACGAAAATTCAATTCTGGGGACCGACAGTGCACGGTCTTTTTATTTTGCACTGCAGCAACTATCTGGTTGAGGTGACGTTGTATGGACGATCACCTCCAGGAGCTGCCAGTTGTCACTCACCAAAAACGTCGACTTTCTCCGCCATCTTCCTAAGCTGAGTGCCTTCAATGGCTTGCCGGGGTATGGCCGGAGCATTGTGCACAGCCCCCTGGTCGAAATTAACGATTTCGGCTCGAATCCGGGCGCGCTCCGGATGTTTTCATTCGTACCTGAACACCTCCCGCGCGCGCCTGCGCTGGTCGTCGTGCTGCACGGCTGCGGCCAGACCGCGGCCGGCTACGATCGCGGCGCCGGCTGGTCGACGCTTGCGGAGCGTTACGGCTTTGTATTGTTGATGCCCGAACAACAGGCATCGAACAACGGCAACACCTGTTTCAACTGGTTTAATCCGGAAGACATTTCGCGCGATGGTGGTGAAGCCGGGTCGATCCGGCAAATGATCGCGCGCATGGTCGGCGATCACAAAATCGATTCACGCCGCATCTATGTGACCGGGCTCTCCGCCGGTGGCGCCATGACCTCGGTGATGCTCGCGACCTATCCGGACGTGTTCGCGGGCGGCGCCGTCATAGCCGGCCTGCCATACGGCATTGCCGGCAATGTGCGTGAAGCGTTGAGCGGCATGATGCAGTCGCCGCAGCGCCCCGCGGCCGAATTGGGCGACCTCGTGCGTAACGCGTCAAGGCACAAAGGCCCGTGGCCGAAATTGTCGGTGTGGCACGGCAGCGCCGATCGCACGGTGAGCCCGGGCAATGCGGATGAGATCGTCAAGCAGTGGCTCGATGTGCATCAATTACCGCTTGCGCCGATGTCGACGGGCGATGTCGACGGCTATCCGCGTCAGGTCTGGTGGAACGCCGACGGTGAGACCGTTGTCGAATCCTACACCATCACCGATATGGCCCATGGCACGCCGCTTGGCGCGACCGACAATGACGAGCGCTATGGCGAACAAGGTGCCTTCCTGATCGAGGCAGGCATCTCGTCGTCCTATCACATTGCGAATTTCTTCGGCCTGACCGACCAAATTCGTCAACCCAGGACAGTGCCTCATGCGGCTTCAAAGGCCGTTTCCAAGACCACTCCGGCCGACCCGACGGGAATCTCGCGCGAACGCGCCGGCGTCATCGCGATGACGGTTCCGGTGCCTGCACCCGAACCGGATCTGGCCACGGTGTTGTCGCCGCGCCCGACGCGGGTTCACCACGCCAAGCGGGCGCAGTCTCCGCGCCGCCGCGGCATTGATGTCAGTGAAGTCATCACCCGCGCGCTGACCGCCGCGGGCCTGATGAAATAGCGCAGCCTCACGCAATTAGTTGCGTGTTCACATCTCGCCGGTGAGGAACGGATTGGTCATCCGCTCCTGGCCGATGCTGGAGCCGGCGCCATGGCCGCAGACGAAGCCGACATCGTCGCCGAGCGGCAGCAGCTTTTCCTTGATCGAGCTGATCAGCGTCGCATGGCTGCCGCCGGGCAGATCGGTGCGCCCGACGGAGCCTGCGAACAAGACGTCGCCGACATGGGCGAAGCGCAATTCCTTGTTGTAGAACACCACGCTGCCCGGCGAATGGCCGGGGCAGTGCAGGATGTCGAAGGTCAGATCGCCGATCGAGACCTGATCGCCTTCGTCGAGCCAACGGTCGGGCCCGAAATTGCGCACGCCGGTCATGCCGAAGCGCTCGCCGCTCGAGACGACATTGTCGAGCAGATATTTGTCGGCGATGTGCGGCCCTTCGATCTTCACACCCAGCGCGTCGCGCAATTCGGCCGCACCGCCGACATGGTCGATATGGCCGTGCGTCAGCCAGATCTTCTCGACCGTGACGCCGGTCTGCTGGATCGCGGCCTGGATTTTTGGCACGTCCCCGCCGGGGTCGATCACCACGGCCTTCTTCGAAGGTTCGTGCCAGATGATGGTGCAGTTCTGCTCGAACAGCGTCACCGGAACGATGATCGCGCCGGCCTTCGGCGGAGTTTCATTCTGGTCTTGATTTTGGTGCTGGTTTTCCTGGGTCATGGCGGCAGATTGCCGATTTTTGGCGTCTCGCCAAGGAAAAGATTCGGAAAAGATTTGTAGAAGATTTGCGCATACGGCGAGCAAGGACTGCCGGCGACCGATTAGGTCTTGGCTCGACCACGGCGTGCCGTCAGGTTCCGCAGCGCCAATATTTCGCGCAGCCACTGCCGTCTGGGCTGGGCGGGAAAGCCGCCCCAAACCGCGCCGGCGGGGACGTTGTCATAAACCGTGGACCTCGAAAGCAGCATCGCGCCCTTGCCGACGGTGATGTGCGGGATGATGCCGGTGCGCGGTCCCAGTACGACGAAATCCTCGATGGTGACGCTGCCGCTCAAGCCCGATTGGGCAACGATGATGCAATGGCGGCCGATCATGCAGTTGTGCCCGATCTGGCACAGATTATCGATCTTGGTTCCTTCGCCGATGACGGTGTCGCGCAATCCGCCGCGGTCGATCTTGGTGCCCGATCCGACCTCGACGTCGTTGTGAATGACGACGCGCCCGATCTGCGGAATCTTGATATGTCCCTTGCCGTCCGACACGTAGCCGAAGCCATCCTGGCCGATATGGCACCCGGGGTGGATCACCACCCGGTCTCCCACTTGGGCGTGGGTGATGGTGCTGCCGGCGCCGATGGCGCAGTCGGTCCCGATCTGAACCCGTTCGCCGATCATGGCGTGCGCGGCGATCAGCGAGCCGGCGCCGATCTTGACGGAGGGCCCGATCACCGCGAACGGATCGATCGTAACGTCAGGTCCGATCTGCGCCGTGGGATGCACCACCGCGCTCGGCGCGATACCCTCCGTGCCGAACGCCGAGACCGGACGCAGCGCGTTGCCATACATTTGGCGTGCGACAGTGACGAAGGCCTCATAGGGCTTGCGAACGTTCAATGTGACGACCCCGGCAGGGGCCTGGTGGGCGAACCGTTCGGTGGTCAGGACGGCGCCGGCTCGGCTGGTGGCGAGCGCTTCGGCATATTGTGCGTCTTTGACAAAGGTCAGATCACCAGCGCCGGCGAGGTCGATCGGCGCGATGCCGGTGATGACGCGCGACAGGTCGGCGCCCGCACACGGGTTTGCTCCAGTGAGCGTGGCAATCTCTGCCACGCTCAAGCCCGAAGAGTTCGAGAAAAAACTGAACTCGACCACGAGCTCTACCCCCTGCGAGTCACGATAGCCGGGCGAGCCAACGATCCCAAGTCTATTCGCAAGTCTATCGGGGGCAGGGTCGAGCGAATCGTGCTTCCGGGCCGGAACCGGCCACCGGTCAAATCGTCGCGGCGCCGCGGCAGCGGCCTTTGCGGCCGACATATCGGGAGCCAACCCGGCCATCCCGGCCCGGTGCGATTGCGCACCAGACCGCGACGACGCGCGAAGGTTTAAGGCGCCGGCCTTACCGCTTGATCTGCGCCTTCAGCGTATCCTCGACCACGCGGTCGAACGATGACGCCTTCGGCGGTGCCTTGGCGCGCGCATCGGCGACATATTTGTCGCGCTTCGCAACCAATGCGCCGAGTTTCTCGTTGAGCGCCTTGCGCTGGTTCATCTGCTTGTTGACTTCGTCGACGCGCTGCTCGGGCTTCATCGCGCGCAGATTGTCCGGCAGGTCTTCCTCCTTGATCGAGGAAAAGCTGCTGCGGCCGGCCGAAACGTCGGCGACCAGATCGCCGTCGCCGGTGACGGCTTCCGACGTCGCCTTGGAACGCTTGTTGATGAAGCTCGCCATCTCGGAGGCCTGTGCCGGCGCCGCCGCCGCCACCTGCGACAGCTGCTTTGTCTTGTCCTCGGTGCGCTTCTGCAACACGCGCGGTCCATAGGGGATCACGGTGCCGTTGATCTCCCGCTGCAGGATGATGATGTCCTCGTCATACGGCGTTTCGATCACGACCACCTGTCCGCCATCCTGCGGGATCGGAATGAAGCGGCCATTGCCGTTCTGGGCGATGTCGCGCCACACCCGCTCGGTGTCGGCGGCGTTGCCGGCGAGCACCGCGTTGACGATGATGTCCTTCTGCTTCGCCACCTTCAGCGTCACCGGATATTTGGTGTCCTGCGCGTAGTCCATGTGCGGCGGCGCGTCGCCGACCAGGAACACGATCCGCCTGACGTCACCGCCGTCGGTCCATTGCATCTTGTTGACGGCGACATCGAGCGCCTCGTTGACGCTTTCCGGCCAGTCGCCGCCGCCACGGGCCTTCAGCTCCAGGAGATTGGCGTAGAGATCCTGGATGTCGCGGGTGAGTTCGACCTTCCTGGTGACGTAGTCATCGCCGATGTCGCGGTAGGCGACGAGGCCCATACGGATCTCGGCGTCGGGATTGGAATCGACGATTGCGGTCGCGATCGACCAGATCTTGCGCTTGGCGCCTTCGATCAGGCCGCCCATTGAGCCCGTGGTGTCCAAAACGAACGCGACTTCGACCGTGGGCTTGGCGATGGCCTGCGACAGGCCGGCGGAAAGGGGCAGCGTAGCGAGAGCGAATGCGAGCGAGCGAAGCGTGATGCCGTGATCCCTGAAGCGTTGCTTCATGGTTTCTCTCCTCCATGTGTTCCGTCCCTCGGAACCCAGGTTCCCTCGGCTTCGCGGTGGCGTGTGGTCCAAATCAAGGCGCCTTGGGTACGAATTTGGGGCGCATTCCGCGCCGCCGCCCGGATGGCGACCGCCGCGGAATCGGATAGATTAAGGGGCATGGAATCGCCCGCCCGCCAGGTCAGCCTCGTACCGCCGCCGGACCGTCGCCAGTCGGAGACCGCGCTCGCGATCGCGCGCGGCACCGCCAGAATGCTACGAACACTGGGTTTTGCCTGCATCAGTGAGTTGCCTTTGCCGTCCGGCCGGCGCGCCGATCTGGTGGCGCTGAACGAGAAAAGCGAGATCTGGATCGTCGAGATCAAGTCGTCGGTGGAGGATTTGCGCGCTGACCAGAAATGGCAGGACTACCGGATGCATTGCGACCGGCTGTTCTTTGCCTTCACGCAGGATCTGCCGTGCGAGATTTTCCCCGAGGGTACCGGTCTGATCGTTGCCGATGCCTATGGCGCCCATCTGCACTGCGAGGCGCCCGAGCATCGCCTGGCCGCGCCGACCCGTAAACTGATGACGGTGCGGTTCGCGATGGCCGCGGCGCAACGGATCAACCGGCTGGTCGATCCGCAGGGACATTCGGAGTTTTAGAGTGTTTGGGTTGATTGGGCCGCGGGCCCAGTGTCACCTCTCCCGCTTGCGGGTGGGGGCTCTCTCCACACGATGACTCGTCGTGGATAGACCCCCACCCCCAACCCTCCCCCGCAAGCGGGAGAGGGGGCGCACCGCCATCGTCGAAGCGATTCGATCATATCTCGTCCCGCTCTAAGCCGACTTGCCGTAATTATAGAATCCCTTGCCGGTCTTGCGGCCGAGATGGCCGGCGGCGACCATTTCCTTCAGCAGCGGCGCGGGCCGGTATTTCGGGTCGTTGAAGCCTTCATAGAACACCTCCATGACCGACAGCATGGTGTCGAGGCCGACCATGTCGGCCAGCGCCAGCGGACCGATCGGGTGGTTGCAGCCAAGCTTCATGCCGGCGTCGAGGTCCTCGGCGGTGGCGATGCCTTCCTGCAGCGCAAAGATCGCCTCGTTGATCATCGGGCACAGGATGCGGTTGACCGCAAAGCCCGGGCTGTTTTTCGCCGTGATAGGCACCTTGCCGACGCGCTTTGCAAATTCTTCAGCCAGGGCGTGGGTGTCGTCGGACGTCTGCAAACCGCGGATCAACTCCAGCAGCGCCATCAGCGGCACCGGATTGAAGAAGTGCATGCCGATGAAGCGGTCCGGACGGTCGGTTGCGGCAGCGAGTTTGGTGATCGAAATTGAGGAAGTGTTGGTCGCGACGATTGCGCGCGGGTTCAGCGTCGCGCAGAGGTCCTTGAGGATCTTGATTTTCAAATCCTCCCGCTCGGTCGCGGCCTCGATCACGAGGTCGCAATTGGCAAGCTTTGAATTGTCCGTCGTCGCGGTGATGCGCGCCAACGCGGCCTGCCGGTCGGCATCGGTCATCTTCTGCTTGTTGACGAGGCGCTCGAGGCTGCCGGTCAGCGTCGCCATCCCCCGCGCCACGGCGGCATCCGAGATGTCGATCATCGTCACCTTCAGCCCGGCCGCCGCGCAGACCTGCGCGATGCCGTTACCCATCGTTCCCGCCCCGATGATGCCAATTGTTTCAATCATTGCTCGCGCCTCCATTGCTGAACGCCGGCACTTGACGATGCCGGCTCTGCCGTACTCGTTAGCAGACGGCAGGCGGTAGCAAAACCAGTGAAACCAGGCAAATGCGGACATGGTCCGGACGGCTTTCGAACCGCCGCGCTCGCCGCTAAGCTGCCCGCAAAACAGGGAGAAAAATGGAATGCCTGCTTACGTGATCTTCGATGTCGAAATCAGGGACGCCACGCAATACCAGGCGTTCATGTCGGGCGTGAAGCCGGCGCTGGAAGCGGCCGGCGCCAGATATCTGGCGCGCGGCGGCCCCCACAAGGTCTACGAAGGGGACTGGGAGCCGCGCCGGATTGTGCTGCTGGAATTTCCCTCCGTCGCCGCCTGGGAGGCGTTCTATAACGGTCCGACCTATCAGGGATTGAAAAGCATCCGGGACGCCTGCAGTTCGGCCCGCCTGGTTGGCGTCGAAGGACTCTGATTCACATCGCCGGTATCGCTATCTCGATGCCATCCCGCAAGCGAGAGGGAGCAGCTCCTTCTGCGTCACTTCACCCTTGCCGCGGCCGCGATCAGCTCCTTGCCCGCCGCGGTCCTGATCGTCAGCTGGACCGGCTCGGTGCTGTTGCCTGCTGGAATCGGCGCAAAAATGCGATTTCCGTTTCTCGGGTCGGCCGTCACGGCATCGTCGAGCAAGACTGCGTCGCCGCGTTTCATGATGATGCGCAGCGGCGTCACAGGTTCGATGCTGAAGAACTGAAGGGTGGCACCGGACGCCTCGGCGACAAGATTGATCAGGATGTTCGCGTTCGCATGCGTCACGTTGCTCATGCCGACGGTCGGGCTGTAGGTTTCCGGAATCGACACCTCGCTCCGCGCCGGAAACTCGGCGCTGTGGAAAAATTCGTCCGACACCCCCGCCCATAACTCGACGTAAGGCCGCGCCGGGTTCGGATCCTTGCGCTGGTCGGCTTCGTTCGTGAACGAGGCAAATCCCCACGTCCACATTTTCAGGCCCCGCGTGATCGTGTTGTCGGCGATACGGATGATCCCTTCTTCATTGTCGTGGTTGATCACGCCCCAGAAATTGCCGCCCTGCATATCCGGCGCCGCATAGGCAATACCCATCGTCGGCCAGTTCCTGAAGTAGCGCAGCTTTTCGAAACGGCTGGTGCCCGCGCCGGCACCCGCGTCGCCCTCGGACAAATTCTTCGACCAGGCGGGCGTGCGGTAGGCCGCGACCGGCGCGATGATCTCGGCGCCGCCGGTGGTTTTGGGATTGTTCGGATCCGACCCCGGCGCCAGCGTCGTGCAGGTCCAGTACTCGTACGGGATCGTCTTGTCGTTTGGGTTCTTCAGCGCCAGGCGCGCATCGACCGCGGCACGATCGGCCTTCAGCGTCACAAAGTAAGTCGCTTCGATGCCGCTCGCTCCCTTCCTGAACTTCTCCGGTGCCGCCGCATATTCGAAATTATCCGTCAGCGACATCGACACCGTCACTTCGTCGGCACTCTCTTTCACAACCTTGAAATCCCACGGTTTTGGCCACGTCCTGCCGTGCTCGGCATCCGGAAAGGTGGGAAAGATGCCGCCATACACCATCAGCCAGTCGTAATAGAAATTGCCTTCGCCCATTCCGTAGGGTACGCCGACTTCGGTGCGGTACAGCTGTTCATGGCCGGTCGGCTTGTAGATGATGGAAAGAATGCGTCCGCCGAATTCGGGCAGCAGCACAACCTTCAGATAGCGGTTCTCGAGCACCCGGCCCTTGAACGTGCGATCGACGATGGTGTTCTTATCGAGCGACCCGTTGATGAAACCGTTCTCTTCGGAGGTCGCATATTTGACCGTGCTCCAATGCACCGTCTGCTCGCTGAGCGACACCTGGTCAGGCACCGGCGACGCCGAAAGCGCGGCATGAAATGTCCAGATTGCCGAAATCACTCCGGCCGTGAAGCGGAGACCGATACGCGAGGGAGCACCAATTGCCATGGACGTGGCCTTCGACCGACCGGGCGATCCTATCGCGCAGCGGCCGGTTTGTTGAGGCGATTTGGTGCGATTTCTCCCCTGCCGGCTCGAAGTATTCCACTTCGGGCCAGGCGAGGGCGACGCTGTCGCCGTCGGGCTCCGCCTCAAATGCAAAGGCTGAGTATCTTGATGCGGCAGTCGCTTGATTTTGGTCGGGATGTGGGAGTGGCCTCGCGTTTCACAGCAACAAGCGGCTCCGTCTCTTTCTTGTTCTTGCCCTTGGGCCGCTTCGGCTCGTAATCGCCGGCAATCACCATGGCCCAGTAGGTGCGCTTGCCGCTTGCATCCCTGGCGCTCGCGATCCCGACGCGTGACGCATTTTGCAACAGCAGGTTCTTGCGGTGTCCGGAGGAATCGATCCACTGGCCGAGCGTCTTTTCGAAACTCTCGTATCCATAGGCGATGTTCTCGGCGGCGCGACCGGCACCCGCCGGCGCGACCCGCTTGGTGAACGGGCCCAGTACCTCATGACTGAGCTCATTCTTCGCCGCCATGGCGCGCGCCTGGTCCATCGCGATGCGGTCGAGCGTTCCATCGCGCACGACGCGGACTTGGCCATGCTTGAGGCGGAAGCCGGAGATCAGTTCGGCCGGCGACTCGGCGGCCATCGCAGGCGCGGCGAGCAATAAAAAGCCTGCCATCAGTCCGCCAACGGCGCGACGTGTCATCGTCCCCCAAATGCCCATTGCTCTCCAGCCAGCGCTATATCTGGCTGCTTATCCATCGTTAATGTGGACGACTCAAGGCACGGTGCGTGTATTCCCTGGCACTTGACCGACAGCGGGCGGGGGTTGCAGGCAACAGCTTGATCAGCCGCAGTTCCAAACCGCTCCGATCGGCGTCCGCGTCCAGCAAGGACCAAAACTGCCGCCATTGTAGCGGCCACCGTAAAAGCCCGGCCGGCCGAAATAGCGCCAGGCGCCATCGTACCCGTAATAACTTGGGACCGGATCGATATACCAGGGACGCTGGTTGCGGCGCGCGGCGCGCAAAACCGCAGCCCTCTGCGTGTAAGCCGGGCGGCTGTTGTTCGGAGGCTGATGATAGCCCGGCAGGAAGCCGTAGCCCTGCCAGCGTGGCGCCGGCCGCTTATGAGCCGGCGCAGCCGGCGCGACGACCGGCAGGAGTGACAGGACGACAGCAAGCAATGCAAACACGAAGCGCGACATGAGCGCACCATAGACGGCGGGCTGTTGGGAGGCGATTCAAATCTAAGTGCACGGTCCAGCGCCACTTTTTCCGATTCGCTTGCGAGCCGCTGCTTTGCGCCAACGGCGGCTATTCCCCTCAGCGGACATTGCGCTACCGTATTTCAGCTCAATCGGGCCGGTTCTCGCTCGCCTCTTCGCCTCGAAGTGCTAGAATTTGGTGTGCTGGGGGTTTGCAATGCTCAGCGCCGATTGGCGCCGGCTCATAAGGGAGCATGATCATGGCGAATGTAATCGATATCGCAAAGGCCGCAGTCATCGCATACAACGAAAAGGACTGGAGCAAGGCCAAGGACATCTTGGCTGCCAACGCCGTGTACGACGAGAAGGGAACGAGCCGTCGCATCAAGGGCGCCAGCGAGATCATCGAGGCCTGGCAGGGCTGGGCCAAGGCCTTCCCCGATTCGAAAGCCACATTCGTGCGCGAGTTCGCCAGCGGTGACACCGCGGTCCTCGAGCTTGTGTGGAAAGGCACTCACACGGGCCCGCTACAGACACCAGCAGGTACCATTCCGCCTTCGAACAAGCCGATCGAGGTGCCGGCCTGCCAGATCGTCCAGGTCGAGGGTGGTAAGGCCAAGAGCGCCGTGCACTACTTCGACCTCCTGACAATGCTCACACAAATCGGTGCCACTGGTGCGGTAAAGACGGCCGCGTGAAAGGCAAAGCCGTTCCATCTAATTGGAGAAGCCCGCCGGCGTGAGCCGGCGGGTGCACGCAAAGGACGACGATCGAAGCCAAGCGCGTCCGCAGACTCTCGGGCGGCACCGCGATCGGCGAACGCGTCGGCACTGCCGGGGGTCGGGCGCTAAGGCTTAATGCCGTCCGTCCGCTTCGCGCCGCCAATAGCGGTCGTTCCCTCCGGGTCCGTTTTTTACCCCACACCGGACATCGACGACCAAAGTCGGGAACCGGCACACCTGCTGGTCTCCGGAACTTTGGGGTGATTCCGGGAGTTATGAATTGGCGATATTTGCGCGATTTAGCTTTCGGCTCAACACACATATGCCGTCTGTCGTCGCAAATGGCGGCATCGCAGGAGGCTCTCATGAGTATCAAGCGAATCCTAGTTCCACTTCCCGGCTCAGCCAGTCACACCGGTCAAATTGAAACGGCCCTGTCTGCCGCGAAGGCGTTGGGGGCTCACGTCCAGGCACTGTTCATCAGTGAGCCGCCGCCGGTCACGCGTGGCGGCCTAACGGCCACCGAAATGGGACGAACGGCGACCGTCGCATTGGAAAACCGGTACGCTGAGGAACGGGAGCGAACAGCGCGGGACGCGCGTGAGGTTTTCGCGCAGGCCTGCGCGGTAGTCGGCATCCCGATGCTATCGGCGCACGACGAGCCCGGCAGCCCGCTCGCAGCATCCTGGCGCGAAGCCGAGGGATCGTATGTGGAAATCGCGGTGCAACGGGCCCCTGCCTTCGACCTAATGGTCGCCGCAAGCGCCACCGTGATGGAATCGCTCATGGCCATTGCCGAGCAATCGCTGCTGCGGACCCGTCGCCCCGTGCTGTTGGCGCCGGCTCAGCCGCAGAGCAATCTGACCGACAGCGTGATGATCGCCTGGGACGAGAGCCCGGAATGCTGGCACGCGGTCTCGGCTGCCATACCGTTCATGCAACTTGCCAAAACAGTGCGGGTCATAAGGGTTGACCGGGACGCCAGCAATCGCCAAGCCTCGCAGGCGGAGGTGCTTGCCTATTTGTACTGTCATGGCATCGCTGCGACCGCGCAGGTGGTTGCACCGGAATTGCGCTCGGTGGGCGATACGCTGCTCGCGGTGGGGGCAGAGCATGAAGCCAGCCTGCTGATCATGGGCGCCTATTCCCATAGCCGCCTGCGCGAGATGCTTCTGGGCGGGGCCACGCGCCACATCCTTAAGAACGCTTCGGCACGTCCCGTTCTCTTGGCGCATTAGCCTTCGTCAGAGCGCAATCCCAGCTCAGGTTGCCGCCGACGCCAACGCTATGGCCTCACTCGCCGAAGGCGGGGCGGGGGGCCGTGCGATTAACGCACCGAGGCCGCCAAACGCATCACCCTCCTCCCCGCGAATTGGGTCTCCCGAGTTCGGCACTTATGGCAGATCGTAGTCGGGTCGATTTGATCGGATGTCGGTTTATGGCAGGCACTTGGCTGAAATTAGCCCTACCGGCCAATGTCAGCTTTTGCGCCAACATCCGTCCTCCGCTGGCCGCCGCCTTCGCGATGCAGTGTGGAAGTAAAAATCGTCAGCTTACGGAAACGCGATCGTGATCTTGCCGAAATGGCCGGCCTGCTGCATCAGCCGCAGCGCGTCCGGCACTTCGGTGAAACCGAGCGTTCGGTCGATCACGGGGTTCATGCGGTTCTGCCCGATCGCTGACGCCATGTTTTCGAACATTCTGCGGCTGCCGACGGAGAGCCCGATCACGTGCAGGTTCTTGCTGAACAGGGTAGGGATCGAGATCTGCTGGGAAATGCCCGACAGAACCCCGATCACAAGGATGGTGCCGCCGACGCGCGCGGCCTCGAGCGATTGCCGGAAAGTGTCCTTGCCGCCGACTTCGACGATGTGATCGACGCCGCCACCGGCCCAGTCCGCGGCAGCCTTGCCCCATTCGGCGACCGCGCGATAGTTGATCGTATGGTCCGCGCCGAGCGCTTTCGCGCGTTCGAGTTTTTCGTCGCTCGACGACGTCACGATGACCGTGGCGCCCGCCAGCTTGGCGAACTGCAGCGCGAAAATCGAAACCCCGCCGGTGCCCTGCACCAGGACGGTCTGGCCCGGCCGGAGCTGGGCTTCGTCGAACAGCGCCCGCCAGGCTGTGAGCGCCGCGCATGGCAAGGTGGCGGCCTCCACAAAGGTCAAATGATCGGGAATGCGGGTGACGCCTTCGGCGTCAAGCAGCAGCAATTCCTGCAGCACACCCGGGCGCGTGCCGCCGAGCGCGAGGCGGCGGCCGCTGGCCGAAGGCCCGCCGTCGAACCATGATTGAAAGAACATCGGGCACACGCGATTCCCGACCGAGACCCGACTCACGCCTGGTCCCACGGCGACAATTTCGCCGGCTCCGTCGGAGAACGGGATCAGCGGAAGCCTATACGCGCCTCCCTGGCCCTGCACGGTTATCAGGTCGCGATAATTCAGCGATGCCGCGCGCATCCGGACCACGACCTGGCCGGGGCCGGGTTCCGGCTCCGGCCGATCGACCAGCTCCATGGCGTCGATCGACCATTCGCGTGCGACCTGCCAGACTTTCAACAAAGCCTCCCGGTAATTCTCCGATGCTACGCCGCGAAATACCCGCCGTCGACGACCTGCGACGCGCCGGTCATGAACGAGGCCTTGTCGGAACACATCCAGACCACGGCTTCCGCGATCTCCTCGGGCACGCCCATGCGGTTCATCGGCACCTTCGCCAACGTGGCATCGAGCCGCGTTTCCACCACCTCCTTGGTCATGGGTGTGGTGATATAGCCGGGATTGACGCAGTTCACGCGGATGCCGTCTTGCGCATATTCGATCGCCGCGGTCTTCGTCAGCCCAACCACGCCGTGCTTTGCCGCCACATAGTGCCCCGATGTCGCCAGACCGATCAGCCCGGCGATCGAGGCGGTGTTGACGATGGCGCCGCCACCGCCTTGCGCCAGCATCTGCACGATCTCGTGCTTCATGCAGAGCCATACGCCGGTGAGGTTGATCGCCAGCATGGTGTCGAACGAGATCTGGCTGAGTTCGTGCAGGCGCTGGCGTCCAGGGCCCACCGATCCGCCGGCAACGCCGGCATTGTTGAACGCGCAGTCGATCCGTCCATAGGCCGCCACGGTGCGCGCGACCATCGCGGCAACGTCGGCTTCCGCGGTGACGTCGCCGCCGATCGCAATGGCCTGACCGCCGGCCGCGTTGATCAGGGCGACGGTCCCGGCTGCACTCTCCTCGGTGCGGTCGGCCACCGCCACCCGCGCACCCTCGCGCGCCATTGCCAGCGACGTCGCGCGCCCGATGCCCGAAGCGCCGCCCGTTACCAGCGCCACCTTGCGATCCAGAATGCCTGCCATGTTTGTTTCTCCTGCCATGCAAAACGAGCGTCGATCGACGATGTGGATCCCTGCTAACCTAGGCCGCCATCGACCGTGAAGCACTGGCGCGTGATGCGCCTGCTCTCGTCGGACGCCAAGAACAGCGCCATGCGCGCGATGTCGTCGGGCGTCACAGCGTCGGGAATATCCTGACGCGTGCGAAGCTCGGCGATCTTCTGCTCGTCCGGATACCACAGCCGGCGCTGGCGCTCGGTGATCACCATGCCGGGTGCGATGGCGTTGACGCGAATGCGGTCGGGGCCGACCGACCGGGCCAGGGAATTGGTGAAGCCGACAATCGCCGCCTTCGCCGCCGCGTAGACCGGCAGCGCCGGTGCGCCGCGCGTCCATGCCACGGATGACATGTTGATGATCGAACCGCCGCCGCGCGCCTGCATCTGCGGCACCACGGCCTGTGCGGCGAAGAAAACGTGCTTGAGGTTGACGGCGATCGACCAGTCGAATTCCGCCGGCGTCACTTCTGAAAGCACCTGGCGCTGGTCGTTGGCGGCGTTGTTGACCAGCACCGCGGCATCGCCGAACGCGGCATGGACCTTGGCCATCGCGGCGCGCAAGGCGTCGATATCCAGCAAGTCGCATGGCACGAACAGCGACGCGGAACCGGACGCGTCCGTCACCTCGCGCACCAATGCCTCGCCGGCGGCGGCGTCGATGTCGAGAAACGCGACACGGGCCTGCTGTGCCGCGAACGCACGCACGAACGCGGCGCCAATGCCGCTGGCGCCGCCGGTGATCAACACGACACGGCCCGCGAGGCTGGCATAGAGGGTTTGGGTCATGCGATCAGGCGCTCCGTCACGGGGTCGAACAGGCAGATGCGACGCGTGTCGAGCGCGAAGGGGGCCAGCGCCCCCGGCTCAGGCCTGATGTCCGGCGTGATGCGCGCCAGCACCTGCTCACCGCCGAGCCGCAGCAACACGATGGTCTCCGCACCGGTGGGCTCGACCATCTCGACCGGCGCCTGGACGACGATCGGCGCGCCCGATGCGCCCGAAAAGCTGCGGCTGCCCTCGGCAATGCATTCCGGCCGGATCCCAAGCACCACGTCGCGGCCGACAAAGGCCGCCGCGGCGTCGTATCCCTGCAGGCGAAGGCGGACCTCGTCCGGCCGCCCGGCGCCGATCACCACCACCGGCCCGCCATCTTCCGCCACCAGCCGCGCCGGCATCGTGTTCATGGGCGGCGAGCCCATGAAGCGTGCCACGAACAAATTGGCCGGATAGCGGTACACCGTATCCGGATCGGCGAATTGCTGCACCTCGCCGTGATGCATGACGGCGATCCGCGTCGCCATCGTCATCGCCTCGATCTGGTCGTGGGTGACATAGACAATGGTGGCGCCGATGCGCTGGTGCAGCCGCTTGATCTCCATCCGCATCTCGACGCGCAGTTTGGCGTCGAGGTTGGAGAGCGGTTCGTCGAACAGGAACAGCAGGGGATCGCGCACCAGGGCCCGCCCCATCGCCACGCGCTGGCGCTGGCCGCCGGACAATTGCGACGGCTTGCGGCCGAGCAATGGCTCGATCTGCAGCAGCCGGGCGACATTCGCCAGCGCCTTCTCCTGCTCCGCCTTCGGAACATGGCGGCATTCCATGCCGAAGGTGATGTTCTGGCGCACCGTCATCGACGGGTAGAGCGCATAGGACTGGAACACCATCGCGATGTCGCGGTCCTTTGGCGCGATGTCGTTGACGACCCGTCCGCCGATTTCCACGGTCCCCGCGCTCGGGCGATCCAGCCCGGCAACGATGTTGAGCAAGGTGGATTTTCCGCAGCCGGATGGTCCGACCAGAACGGTGAATTCACCGCTCTCGATGTCGAGGTCGATCCCCTTCAGCACCTCCAGATTGGCGTACCGCTTCGACAGGGCACGAATGCTCAACGCTGCCATGACTTCCCCTTCAATGACTTCCCCTTCATTTCACGGCGCCGGCGGTAAGGCCGCGTACGAAGTATTTGCCACCGATCAGATAGATCAACAGGGTAGGCAGGGCCGCGATCATCACCGCGGCGCTTTGCACGCCATGATGCGGGATATCGGCGACCGCGGCCGAGAGCGCGATCAGCGCAGCGGTGACCGGCTGCTGTTGGCCGGTCGTGAATGTCACGCCATAAAGGAACTCGTTCCAGATATGCGTGAACTGCCAGATCACGGTGACAACCAGGATGGGCGGCGAGAGAGGGAGAATGATGCGCCAGAAAATACGAAAGAACCCCGCGCCATCGATGCGCGCGGCCCTTATCAACTCCTGCGGGATGGCAACGTAGTAGTTTCGGCAGAACAAGACGGTAAAGGAGAGGCCCTGAATCGTGTGGATCAGCACCAGGCCCGTTAGCGTGTTCATTAGGCCCGAATCGCGCAGCACGAAGGTCCAGGGCAGCAAACGCATCTGCTGCGGAAGGAAGATGCCGAGCGTGACGATGCCATAGATCCACTGATCGCCACGAAAGCGCCAGAGCGAAACCGCGTAACCGGCGACCGCACCAAGCAGGGTGGAGAAGATCGTCGCGGGGATGGTGACGAGCGCGGAGTTCAGCATATAGGGACGGATGCCGGCGCAGGTCTGCGCGACGCAAAAGTCGGACCAGGCTGTGAGGTAGTTGCCAAAGGCCCAGTGCTGCGGCCAGCCGATCATCGAGGTCTGCGCGATTTCCTCGTTGCTGCGGAGCGAGTTCAGCACGACGACGATGAGTGGTACGAGCCACGCCGCCGCGATCAGCGAAACGACGAGATAAATCAGCATGCGGCTCGGCGCGAAGGTTCGATCACGCATGGGGGGCCCGCCGTCGCTGGAGATATTGCCACGCCGCGTACGGCAGCAGCACCGCGAGAAGAATCAGCAACATGAGCACGGCCGCCGCCGCACCACGGCCTAGCAAGCCCCGCTGAAACATTAGGTCGTAGACGACGAGGGCTGGCAGCTGGGTCGCCAGTCCAGGCCCGCCGTTGGTGAGCGCACGGACAAGGTCGAAGGTCGAAATGGCGAACTGCAGCTGGATCACGATGACAGTTATGGTGATCGGCCAAAGCGTCGGCAAAATGACGCGCCGGTACATTCGGACCGGTCCGGCGCCGTCGATCTGCGCGGCCTTGATAAGGTCGGCATCGACGGACCGAAGGCCGGCGAGGAAGAGCGCCATGGCGAAGCCCGAGGATTGCCAGATCGCAGCGACAACAATCGTCCAGATTGCCATGTCGCGGTCGACCAGCCAATCGAACCGGAAGGAGGTCCAGCCGAGGTCGTGGACGAGCTTCTGGATTCCGAGGCCAGGATTGAGCAGCCAACTCCAGACCGTGCCGGTGACGACGAACGACACCGCCAGAGGGTAGAGGAAGATGGATCGCAGCACGTTCTCGCCGCGAATGCGCTGATCGAGCAGGATCGCAAGCACGAGCCCGGTCACCAAACTCAGCAGCACGAAAGTGCTGCCAAACAGCAGTAGATTGTCGAAGGCGATGTTCCAGTTCCGCGACGCGATGACCGCTGTGTAGTTGCGCAGGCCCACCCAGCCCGAGACCGGGACAAGGGTGGACGGCGTCAACGAGATCCAGATCGTCCACAGCGAAAACGAAACGAGATGCGCGGCCGACAATAGCAGCGGCACCCAGATCGTTAGATACTCGGGCAGCCGGCCCACTAAGGCAGATGTTGTCGGTCGCCCTGTTCGCGGTGCCGTGGCGACGGTGTCGGTCAACGCGCCCCCTCGACGGCCTCGGCGAGGCGGGTGACCGCCTGCTCCGGCTTGATCGTCTTGTTCTTCACGTACTCGGTGAACACGTCGATCATCGCTGCGGTCAGGCCGTTCTCCTGCGCCATGTTGTGCGCGAGGCTCAGGACGGCCTGATTGTTGGCGACAGCGTCCTTGAGCGCGGCTGAGGTTCGCCGTTGACCGTCCGACCAGCCGTCACCGGACAGGTCGACATCGGAGCGCACGGGTATCGATCCCGTGATCTGCGAATACATTGTCTGGATGGCCGGATCCATGACGAGCTGGGCCATCAGCGTTTGACCGGCCTGCAGATCGGGCTCCTTGCGCTGCCAGAAGATGAAGGCATCGGCGTTCAGCAGGAAGACCGGCTTGCCATTGTCGCTGGGGCCCGGGGCGATGATGAAGTCGTCGAACTTGAAACCGGCGTTGCGCAACACGCCCTGCGCCCACCCGCCCTGGATCATCATGCCCATCTCGCCGTCGATGAAGCGCTTCAGGTTGGTGGCATAGGGTTGGGCGCCAACGTTGGGGTCCATCCAGTCGGCGATCTTGCGCACCTGTGTGAAGGCCGCTTTTATTTCGGGGCCCTCCAAGGCCTTCTTATCGAGATTCATGATGGCTGCGCGGTATGCAGCGGGACTGATGCCGGCGAGAGAGGCCTCGAATTTCTGCCCATCATCGGGGCGGGTGCCGCCATTGGCGATGGGATATGTAATGCCGCCGGATTTCATCCTTTCGGCAAGATCGTTGAAGTCGGCCCAGGTGACGGGGATCTTGTCGGCCTTGGCCTTGTCCATCGCGCGTTTGGAGAGAAACAGCATGTTTGTGCTGTAGATCTGCAACGGCAGCGAAATCCACTTGCCCCCCGGCTTATGCAATCGTGCAAGGTCTGGAGCGACTACCTTTTCGTAGCCGGCGGCAGCGACAATGGCGTCGAGATTGACGGTCGGGGCAATCCTTGACCAAGCCGCAATCTCGGGTCCCTTGAGTTGCGAACAGGCCGGCGGATCACCCGCTATGATCTGAGCACGCAGCTTGTTCATCATCTCGGTGGTGAAGCCGGGGACGGGCGAGTGCTGCCAAATCCCGCCCTTCTCCTCAAATTTCTTGCCGAGCGCCGTGATAGCCGCCCCATCGCTGCCGGCAGACCATTGCGAGATGGCGGTCAGGCGCGGCTTGATCGCGCTTTGCGCGCGGGCGAACGCCGGCAGCGCGAGCGCGGCAGCGGATCCAGCGAGCAGACGACGCCTTGTGATCATTGGCATGGTACGTTCCTCCCGGTTTCAAACCTTGACGCGTTGGCCGCGTCGTTCATTGCTCGTCAGGCGGCCTCCGCCGATGAGGCCGGCATGCCGCCGCGACACGCCAGACAGCAGGCTGCAAAGGCCAGCGCGGCATTCGGATCATTGCCGCTCGAAGGCGGCACGAAAGCGAGCGATACCTGGGCGAATTCACGCCCGCCCATCACGCAGGCATCGATCCCGTCGACCAACGCCTTTCGATCTGCTTCCGCGAGAACAGACGGCCAGCCGCTGATGGCCACGCCGGGACAAGGCTTGACGTTCAGCGTATTGCCGATCGCAAGGCCAAGCCGGAACAGCCGGCGCCGCAGCTCCTGGCGCACGCGCGCGGAGATCGAGATTGCATTCACCCACTCATCGCCGAGCTGCAGCAATTCCGCCTCGCCAACACCGAGAAGCCCGGCCAATGCCGGAAGCGACGTATAGGCCTCGACGCAGCCATGATGGCCGCAGCGGCAAGGCGGACCGCCGTCGCCGAACACCATGTGGCCGAGTTCGACCGGCTGCAAAGCATCGGCTTCGATCGGGTCGTCCATCCAGGCGCCTGCGACGCCCTGGCCGACAAAGACGAACAGATGCGGCCCCACAAACGGATAATCTTCGGTGCGGCAGCGATGAAACGTGGCATGTGCCACGACCGAATTGGTGATCTCGACCGGCACGTCCGCAAACATCTCGCCAAGCATGCCGCGAACGAGCTTGACGTCACAGGGAATGATCGGATTGGCAAGTTCGCTCAATCCGCCAAGCCCCGGGATCGAAATGCCGATCTGCGCGAGCTGAACACGATGCTGCCGCGTCCAGTCCTGCAGCGATTGCAGCGCCTGGTTAAACAGCCGGCCGACGGATTTGACGGTTGGCGATTTCGGCAGCGGCAGACGTTCGGTATAATGCAGTTCGCCGGAAAGCCCACCGACCCCAACGGTCAGCCGCTGGCCGGTCAGCTCGATGGCCGCCAGCCTTACCGAGCTGTCGAGAGATACCAGACCTGTCGGGCCACCGAAGTAAGGCGCAGGCCGCCTCACTTCCTCGATCAGGCCCTCCGCCTTCAGGTCAAACAGGATGCGCGACAGGCTCGCCTCGGACAGGCGCACGGCTTTCGCCAAAGGCGGTCGAAACATGCCGCCCGACTGGAGCAGATGCCCCAGAATGGCCGCACGCGTCTGCCGCCGACTTCTCGGCTGCTCCGGCATTTCCGTCCCTGTCGTCATTCTTACTTAGTGTAAGAATGTGCGCGCGAAACATTTCAACTGTCAAGGCGCTTGCCGGCTCGAGGCATGTGTTGTGTGCGCGGCAGCAAAATCGAGGGCGCGGACGTTTGGTTCGAAACTGTTGGCTCATTGATCTGCGTCGTGCGCGCGCCTTCGCAAGCCTGTGTTGCCGCACAACCGATCTGCCGCCGCTGCGAGCTGCGCCGAGATGACGAACGCCGGCAGTTGTGGTCTATCTGTCGCCGCACAGCGGGCATTAGCTCGAAATGAAATCCGGCATCGACGCCGGCGTCCAGCAACGGTGGATCATTTGATGGCTGCAATCTATCCAGATCTCGAGGGCAAACCTGTGCTGGTCACGGGCGGTGGGTCGGGGATAGGCGCGTCGATCGTGCGTGCCTTCGCGCGGCAGAAGGCCAAAGTCGGCTTTCTGGACAACGCCAGAGATCCTTCGACCCGATTGGTCGATGAACTCGCTTCACAGGGATTTGCAGTCCGATATGAATATTGTGATGTGACCAACATCGATCATTTGCGCGCCGCGATCGGTCAGATCAGGGCCAGCATTGGGCCGATTCGCGTGTTGATCAACAACGCGGCGCATGATGACCGGCATACGGTCGAGAGCGTCACGCCGGAATATTGGGATGACAGAATTGCCGTCAACCTGAAGCACCAGTTCTTTGCCGCTCAAGCCGTCCTGCCGGACATGCAAGCCGAGAAAGACGGCGCTATCGTCAACTTCGGGTCGATCTCCTGGATGACCGCGCAGGGCGGGATGCCGGTGTACACCGCTTCGAAGTCGGCCGTGCTTGGATTGACGCGCGGGCTGGCGCGCGATTACGGAGCCTGGAATATCCGCGTCAACGCCGTCGTTCCCGGCTGGATCATGACGGAGCGTCAGATCGAAAAATGGCTGACGCCGCAAGGTGAGGCCGACCTGATGAAGGCGCAGTGCCTCAAGCGCAAACTCTATCCGGATGACATCTCCCGGGTCGTGGTGTTTTTGGCCTCGGAAGAAGCGAGCGCGTGCACCAGTCAGCACTATGTCGTCGACGGCGGGAGAGTGTGAATGCCGCGAGATCGCGGAGGCGTGTTCCAACCAAAACTGTCATCATCCGCGAAAGCGGGTGATCCAGTATTCCAGAGACAGCTTTGATTAGACCGATAGGTCACGGCGTACTGGGTCCCCCGCTTTCGCGGGGGACGACGACCAACTGTATGTTGGCTACCTGCTGTTACCGCGGCGCGCGCTTGGCCAGAATGCGCTGCAGGGTGCGGCGGTGCATGTTCAGGCGCCGCGCGGTTTCCGAGACGTTGCGGTTGCACATTTCATAGATCCGCTGGATGTGTTCCCAGCGCACGCGGTCCGCCGACATCGGGTTCGCCGGCAGTTCGGATTTCTCGGTGCCGCTGGCGAGCAACGCTGCGACCACGTCATCGGCGTCGGCGGGCTTCGAGAGATAGTCGACCGCGCCCATCTTCACCGCCGTGACGGCGGTGGCGATGTTGCCGTAACCGGTCAGCACGATCGCGCGCGCCTCGGGGCGCTTGCGCTTCAGCGCCGATACCACGTCGAGCCCGTTACCGTCGCCGAGCCGCAGATCCACCACCGCGAAAGCCGGCGCGGAACGGCCGATCTGGGCGAGACCGTCGGACACGGTATCGCACGACGTCACGGCGAAGCCGCGGCTTTCCATCGCGCGCGACAGGCGCTCCAGAAACGGCTTGTCGTCCTCGACGATCAGGAGCGAGCGGTCAGTGAGATCGTTCAGTTCGGTGATGGCGTTCAAGATCGGGTATCCCCGGTTGATGGTTCAACATGATATGGCGTGACGCGAAGGCGCTGCCAAGGCCTCTAAAGTCGATCAGGCCGTCATTCCGTATCCCTGGAACCGTTCCAGGAGGCATTATCGGCCGCCGTGTCGTCCGCTTCGAAGCGTTCGCGCGGCCAGACGATTTGTACCACAGCGCCGTGATCGGGAAAGGTCCGGTTGGTAAACGAGACCTTGGCGCCGGTGCGCTCCAGCAGGGTCCGGGCGATGAAGATGCCGAGCCCAAGGCCGGCCCGCGCGCTTTGGTCCTCATCGGTGCTGCGCCGCCGCGATAAATAGGGCTCGCCGATGCGTTTCAGCATGTCGGGGGCGATGCCCGGGCCATCGTCGGAAATGATCATCTCGACCGTATCGGCGTTCCACCAGGCGTTGACCTCGACCGTGGTTCGGGCGAAATCGACCGCATTTTCCAGAATGTTGCCAACGCCATAGAGGACGGCGGGGTTACGGGCGCCGACCGGCTCACGCGTCGCTGCGACCGCTAGCCGCACCTTGATGGCGACGCCGAAATCACGGTGCGGTGCAACCGTTTCCTCGATCAGCGTCGACAGCGGCATGCGATCGAACGGTGCGCCGGAGGAGGAGAGCTGGGTGATCTTGGCCAGAATTTCGCGGCAGCGCTGCGCCTGCTCGCGCAGGGTTTTGAGGTCGCCGGCGAGCTGCTCGTTGCCATCAACCGTCTTTTCGAGTTCACGCGAAATCAGGAAGATCGTCGAAAGCGGCGTGCCGAGTTCGTGCGCGGCAGCGGCGGCAAGGCCGTCGATCTGGGTGAGGTGCTGCTCGCGGGTCAGCACCAGTTCGGTGGCCGCCAGTGCGTCAGACAGTTTCCGGGACTCCTCGGTGACCTGGAACGCATAGAGCGAGGTGACGCCGATCGCGACCAGGATCGAGAGCCAGACGCCGAACAGGTAGATCGGCGGCAGCACCAGCGGGTCGTCGCTGTCCCAGGGCAGCGGCAGATGGAAAAACACCAATGCGGAGGCGCAGGCGACCGCGAGCACACCAAGTGCAATGGTCAGCCGGATCGGCAGCGCCGTCGCCGAGATCAGGACGGGGGCCAGGAACAGGAACGAGAACGGATTTTGCAGCCCGCCGGTGAGGAACAGCAGCGCCGCAAGTTCGACGATGTTGAGCGCAAGCAATGCGGCCGCATAGACCGGTTCCAGCCGCTGCATCGGATTGAACGCGATCTGCAGTGCGAGATTGACCAGCGCCGAGAGGCCGACAATGGCGACGCAAGGTATAATGGCAACGTCGAATTCCAGCCCGTGCGCCACGATGAAGATCGCGGTGAGCTGGCCGAGCGCCGCCAGCCAGCGCAGCCGCAATATCGTATCGAGACGGACATGGCGGAGTGGATGGCGAAAATCGGAGTCAGAAATTTCAGTCATTCCGCAACTTTAGCCGCGTGGCGCCGCGATCACAAATTCGCGCCCGATTCCGTCGGTATTTCTCCGCCATGGCCGGGCGTAGCGGTCTGAAGGACGGCGTCGCTTTCGCTCGCCTATCCACGCCTTGGCTGCAAGAAGTCTTGGCTGCAAGAAAGTGGATGCCCGGGACAAGCCCGGGCATGACGAGCTTCTTGCACTAGCCGCTGCAATAGCCCAATGAACAGGCCCAAATGGTCAATAACGACGCCGCGCCAATGCCGTTGCCCGCAGCCGATCCGGCAGGATCCGCGATCGAGGTCGCGCATCTGATCAAACTCTACAAGACCACCCGCGCGGTGGACAATGTCTCGTTTCGCATCGCGCGCGGCAGCATCACCGGCCTGCTCGGCGGCAACGGCGCCGGCAAGACCACGACGATTGCGATGATCATGGGTCTGGTGCTGCCGACGTCGGGCCGCATCCAGGTGCTGGGACATCCGATGCCCGAGCAAAGCGCCGAGGTGCTGGGCCGGATGAATTTCGAAAGTCCCTATGTCGACATGCCGATGCGGCTCACGGTGCGGCAGAATCTCACCATCTTCGGCCGGCTCTATGCGGTGGAGAACCTGCGCGAGCGCATCGCGCAGCTTGCCGCCGATCTTGATCTCGAGGAATTCCTCGACCGCGCCAGCGGCAAACTCTCCGCCGGCCAGAAGACCCGCGTTGCGCTGGCGAAAGCGCTGATCAATCAGCCTGAACTGTTGCTGCTGGACGAGCCGACGGCCTCGCTCGACCCGGATACGGCCGATTGGGTGCGGCAGCATCTGCGGGATTACCGCAAGACACATGACGCGACGATATTGCTGGCATCGCACAACATGCTGGAAGTGGAGCGGCTGTGCGACCGCGTCATCATCATGAAGCGCGGCCGGATCGAGGATGACGACAGTCCCGATCAGATCATGGCGCGCTACAACCGCGCGACATTGGAAGAAGTGTTCCTCGACGTCGCGCGCGGGCGGGTGAGGGAAGGCACGCCATGAGCGGGATCGCGATTCATCGCGGAATTTCGGTGCACCGTATCAACGCGATGGTGCTGCGTTATTGGTATTTGCTGATGTCGTCCTGGCCGCGGCTTCTGGAGCTGATCTACTGGCCGGTGCTGCAGATCATCACCTGGGGCTTCCTGCAGAACTACATTTCGCAGACGTCGAGTTTTTTCGCCCAGGCCGGCGGCTCGCTGATCGGCGCGGTCATCCTGTGGGACATCCTGTTTCGCGGCCAGCTCGGCTTTTCGATCTCGTTCCTCGAGGAGATGTGGGCGCGCAACCTCGGCAATCTGATGATGAGCCCGCTGAAGCCGATCGAGTTCCTGATCTCGCTGATGGTGATGAGCCTGATCCGGCTTGCGATCGGCGTGATCCCGATGACGCTGCTGGCGCTGTTCTGCTTCGATTTCAATTTTTTCGCCATCGGCCTGCCGCTGATCGCGTTCTTCTGCAATTTGATCTTCACCAGCTGGTCGATCGGGATCTTCGTGTCGGGTCTGGTGCTGCGCAACGGGCTGGGCGCCGAGAGCATCGTCTGGACCCTGATGTTCGGCCTGATGCCGCTCGCCTGCATCTATTACCCGGTGTCGGTGCTGCCGGTCTGGCTGCAATATCTCGCCTGGACGCTGCCGCCGACCTACGTGTTCGAGGGCATGCGCGCGCTATTGATCGACCACGTGTTCCGGACCGACCTGATGGTGTGGTCGCTCGCGATCAACGCGGTGCTGTTTATCGCGTCATTTGCGATCTTTCTTGCCCTTTTGCGCAGCGCCAAACACCACGGTTCTTTGCTCGGGGGTGGCGAATAAGTCACAAATTCCCGTGTATTTCTGAGGTTTTTGGCCATTTCTCTACGTATATATACTGAGGTGTGCATTGACGCATTATTGCGCATTCGGCACTGTGCTGCGGCGCAAAAGAGGGGTCAGAATTCAATGCCGATTGGTGAGTTTGGCGGAGCACCGCCACTGGTGGCCGAAGGCAGTCCGGCACTTACGACGCCGATGTACTGGATGTACGAAATGGGCCACGCGTCGCTCAATCCAGCACGCGCCGTGACCGATGCCACGAAGATCCTGTTTCAGAACCCGCTTAACCCGTGGTCGCACACCGAATTCGGCAAATCGATCGCCGCGGCCTGCGAATTGTTCGAGCGCACCACGCGCCGTTACGGCAAGCCCGATTGGGGCCTCGACACGACCGAAGTGAACGGCGTCCGCACGCCGGTCGAGGTTCGCTCGATCTGGGAAAAGCCGTTCTGCCGCTTGCTGTATTTCGATCGCAAGCTGACGCGGCCGCTGCGCAGCCCGCAGCCGCGGGTGCTGATCGTGGCGCCGATGTCCGGTCACTACGCGACGCTGCTGCGCGGCACCGTCGAAGCCTTCCTGCCGACGCATGAGGTCTACATCACCGACTGGTCCGACGCGCGGATGGTGCCGCTGGCGGAAGGCCGCTTCGATCTCGACGACTATGTCGACTACGTGATCGAGATGCTGCACGTGCTCGGCGGCAACATGCATGTCATCGCGGTGTGCCAGCCTTCGGTGCCGGTGCTAGCCGCAGTTTCCGTGATGGAAGCCGCCAGCGATCCCTTCGTGCCGCTGTCGATGACGCTGATGGGCGGCCCGATCGACACCCGTCGTAATCCGACCTCCGTGAACAATCTCGCCGCCGAGCGCGGTATCGAATGGTTCCGCAACCACGTCATCACCAAGGTGCCGTTCCCGCACCCCGGCGTGATGCGCGACGTCTATCCTGGCTTCCTGCAGCTTTCGGGCTTCATCACGATGAATCTCGATCGCCACACCGACGCCCACAAGGCGCTGTTCAGCAATCTGGTGAAGGGCGACGGCGATCTGGTCGACAAGCACCGCGAATTCTATGACGAATATCTCGCGGTGATGGATTTGACCGCAGAATATTACCTGCAGACCGTCGACGTCGTCTTCGTCAAGCATGCGCTGCCCAAGGGCGAGATGATTCATCGCGGCAAGCTGGTTGATCCGTCCAAGATCCGCCGCGTCGCGTTGATGACGGTCGAAGGCGAGAACGACGACATCTCCGGTCTTGGACAAACCGAAGCGACGCACTCGCTGTGCACGTCGATTCCCGATCATCGCCGCGTGCATTACGTGCAAAAGGGCGTCGGGCACTACGGTGTGTTCAACGGTTCGCGGTTCCGCTCTGAGATCGTGCCGCGCATTTCCGATTTCATGCTGTCTTCGGCCAATACCAAGCCGAAATTGGTCGCAGCTGCTGAATAGTGTCGATTTCAGCATCGATTTGGCGGCTCAACTAAGTCGCTGAATCGATTAAAAGAATCGAGATTCGCGCGACGCTGAAGAAGTGAGTTATATTTCATTTTTTCAACGAAGAGTGAGCCTAGATTCAGCCAAAAATTTTTGGTTCCAGCCCCTGCCGGTAGGGGCGGAATAGAGTCCAGCCCCTGTATATTGGGCAAATGATTTGTTTTTGCGCCGAACGGTTTCAGTGGCGGCTTGAGTGGCAGCGGTTATGGCAGAATCCGGGCGAACTCTTGCCCCCCGGACTGTCAGACATGGCTACTCGCGCCCTCCTCTATCGGCGGCCCGCCGAACCCGCGACTCTTTTGGTCAAACACGGCTCGCAATTCTTTGCGATTCGGCTGCGCCGGCACCGCCGCGCGCGCCGTTACACGTTACGCATTCATCCAACCGATCGCGAGGCGATCCTGACCATGCCGCCGCGCGGCACGCTGGTGGAAGCAAAGGACTTTGCGCAGCTGCATGGCGGCTGGATCGCCGCACGTCTCGGTCGCCTGCCGAAGGCGGCACCGTTTCAAGCTGGCACAGTGGTACCGCTCCGCGGTGTTCCGCACCGCATCGTGCATCGTGCCGGCGAGCGCGGCACGGTGTGGAGCGAAACCCGCGACAGCGGGGAGAAAGTTCTCTGCGTCGCCGGCGGCGCCGACCACATGGACCGCCGCGTCCATGATTATCTCAAGCGTGAAGCGCGCAAGGATCTGCACAAGGCATCATTGGCCTATGCGGAAGAACTCGGCGTCAGGGTCAAACGGGTGTCGATCCGCGATCAATCGAGCCGCTGGGGCTCCTGCACTTCGGCCGGATCATTGTCGTTTTCCTGGCGGCTGATCCTCGCGCCGCCCTTTGTGCTGGACTATCTCGCCGCGCATGAGGTCGCGCACCTGGTCGAGATGAACCATTCGCCGCGATTCTGGCGGGTCGTCGCGAAAGTCTGCGGCCACGTCGAGCGCGCCAAGTCCTGGCTCGACACCCACGGCAACGATCTGCACCGTTACGGGGTCGAGGACTAAGTCAAAGAACCGGCCCCATTCTACTTTGCATGGGGTTGTTTTCGCGATTTTGTGTCTTTGACCTGCGGTCTACCGCCAATAGCGCGTCGCAGGCGCGCGTGAACGCTGGCGATAGCGTTGCGCCGCGTCTAGAGCATGATCCGGAAAAGTGGGAACCGGTTTTCCGAAAAGATCATGCTCAAACAAAAGACTAGAGCGGGATGATGAATCGAAGAGAAATCATCACGCTCTAGCGGTTTCCGCCGAACACCCGGTCCATCAGCCATCCATCCAGACCCGCTGCCGCCTCGGGGCGGGCCGATGGATTCGGCGGCGGCGCCGACGTGCGCGTCGGTGGCTGGCGATAGCCGCCGCCTGAGGGGATCGGTGCAAGCGGCACCGGCGCTTGCGCGGATGGCTGATACGATGGCTGGGGCGACGCGCTGACCTGCGAGGCGGACGGGAACAGATTCGAGAGCAGGCTACCGCCGCCGGCCTGTGATTTCGGCAGGTTCGCAACCGGCACGCCCTGGTGGGCTGATCGCATGAAGCGGGTCCAGACCTCGACCGGCAAGCCGCCGCCGGTGGCCTTCTTGGTCGGCGAGTTGTCGTCATTGCCGAGCCAGACGCCGGTGACGAGGTTTGCGGTGTAGCCGATGAACCAGGCGTCGCGGAAATCCTGACTGGTGCCGGTCTTGCCGGCGGCCATCCAGCCCGGAAGCTCCGCCTTGCGCGCGGTGCCCGAGAGCAGCGTCTCCTGCATCATGGTGTTCATGGCAGCGACGTGCCGCGGCTCGATCACCTGGCTCAGCCGATCCGGCTGCCGCGCATACAGCACCTTGCCTTCATTGGTGCGGATTTTGGTCACAACATGCGGGGAAACCCCGAGCCCGCCGTTGGAAAATGGCGCATAGGCGCCGACCAGCTCGATGACCGAGACTTCCGAGGTGCCGAGCGCAATCGAGGCGTTGGCGTCCAGCTTGGAGGAAATGCCGAGCCGATGCGCGGTCCGCACCACGCTCTTGGCGCCGACTTCGATGCCGAGCCGCACCGCCACCGTGTTGAGCGACATCGAAAGCGCCTGGGTCAGCGTCACCGAGCCGAAATATTCATGGGTGTAGTTTTCAGGCCGCCAGCCTTTGATATCAACAGGCGAATCCTGCCGGATCGTTTCAGGCGTCAATCCCGCCTCGATCGCGGTGAGATAGACGAACGGCTTGAAGGCCGAGCCGGGTTGGCGCTTGGCGGTAACTGCGCGGTTGTACTGGCTCTCGGCGTAGTTCCTCCCCCCGACCATGGCGCGCACCGCACCATCAGGCGTCATCGCCACCAGCGCGCCCTGGGTGACGTTGAACTTGACGCTCTTGGCGGCGAGTTCGTCGATGATGGAGGCTTCCGCCACGCTCTGAAGTTTGGGATCGATCGTGGTCTCGACCACGATGCTCTGTTCGATCTGGCCGATCAGGTCGTCGAGCACTTCGCCGATCCAGTCGGCGACGTAATTGACGGTGCCGGCGCCGACCGGTTTCACATTGTACGACGGGTGGCCGATCGAGGCCTGCGCCTGCGCATCGGTGATGAATTTGGCATCGGCCATCGCCGCGAGCACGATCTGGGCGCGCGCTTCCGCACCTTCCGGATTGCGGTTCGGCGCCAGCCGCGACGGCGATTTGACGAGGCCCGCCAGCATCGCGGCTTCCGCGATCGTGACGTTCTTGGCGGACTTGCCGAAATAGCGCTGCGCCGCGGCCTCGACGCCATAGGCGCCGGAGCCGAAATAAACGCGGTTGAGATAGAGCTCGAGGATTTCCGATTTGGAATGCTTGCGTTCCAGCCAGATCGCCAGTTCCACTTCCTGCAGCTTGCGCGCGATGGTGCGTTCCTGGGTCAGGAACAGGTTCTTCGCGAGCTGCTGGGTCAGTGTCGAGCCGCCCTGCGAGACGCCGCGATGCATGACGTTGGCGACCGCCGCCCGCGCGATGCCGATCGGATCGACGCCGTAATGTGAATAAAAGCGGCGGTCCTCGATGGCGATGAAGGCCTTCGGCAGGTAGGGCGGCAGATCCTTCAGCGAAACATTCGCGCCGGCCATTTCGCCGCGCGAGGCCAGCACGCTGCCGTCGAGGCCGACGATCTGGATCGTCGGCGGACGTTTCGGGATAGCCAGCGACTGGATCGCCGGCAGATGCGCGCCGACCCAGATCACGACGCCGACGACCGCGATCGCGGCCCACAGGCCGAGTACCGCGCCCCAATAGAACAGCCGGCCGATCCGGAATCCACCCCGCGATTTCGACCGGCGCTTGGCGCCGCTGCGGCCAGCGCGCGGCTTGCGCTCGCGCGGCGGCTCGTCGTCTTCGTTCTCGGATTTGCGCTTCGCGGAAGATTTCTTCGGCTTGTCTTCGCTTACAGCGACGCGGTCCTGCGGCGACAGCCGCAATTCGCTCAGCGCGGCGGCGAGCCCGAATTGCGGTTCCTTGCGGCCGCCGCTCTTTTTCCGTCCCCACGCCATACGCCAACGCTGCTCACACCACGCCCGCCGCAAGCTAACGTCCGCAGTTTAAGGGTCGGTTACGGAGAGGTTAACGCGGGATTAGGAGGTGCGGCGGCGCGTGCTATGGGAATGGCGTGTCACACAAGGAAACCGCCATGGGCCACATCGATCCGACCAAGGAAGTGTTCGCACAATTTCGGGCCAATGACCGGCCGGGCCCGATCCACATGCTCAATCTGGTCCGGTTGCGGGAACAAGCTGCCTATCCCGACGGCCGCAAGGCATCAGGCGCCGAAGCCTATGCGGCGTATGGACGGGAAAGCGGGCCGGTGTTCGAACGGCTGGGTGGCCGTATCGTCTGGCAGGGGCGGTTCGAATTGATGCTGATCGGGCCGGCGGACGAGCGCTGGGATCATTGCTTCATCGCCGAATATCCAAGTGTCGCCGCCTTCGCCGAGATGATCCGCGACCCTGTGTATCGCGAGGCGGTGAAGCACCGCCAGGCGGCGGTGGAGGATTCGCGGCTGGTCCGGCACGCGGTGCTGCCCGTTGGCAAGACGTTTGGGGAAATCCCGGCGTAGCGTGCGTAGGGTGGGCAAAGGCGCTCTTGCGCCGTGCCCACCATCTATCTCGATCGCGGCCCACCCTACGAAGTGATTGTGAGCCTCAAAACAAATCGGCGGCCCCGAGGGACCGCCGATCGTTCGTATCGACGGAAGTTGAGGCTAGCCCGCCGGGCCGGCGTCCTCGAGGATCGGGCCGAACAGTTCCCAACGCTCGCCGTTGAACTTCATCATCTGCAGCTGCTTGTTAACGCGGTAGTCGTCCGGGCCGGTGTTGATCTTCATGCCAGGCAGGCCGAGGTCGAGTTCGACGTCCTTCAGCGAGGCAGCCTGCTTCATCACGTTTTCACGGGTCAGGTTATCGCCGCACTGCTTGAGCACCTGCACGAGCAGCTGAGCGGTCGAATAGCCGTAGGTATTGACCGTGTTCATCTTATCGCCTTCCGGGAAGTACTTCGTCATGAAGTCGAGATACTTCTTCAAGCCCGGATCGTTCTTCCAGGTCGGATCGGCCGGATCCTTGCCGTAGTTGACGCTGATCACGCCCTTCGACGCTTCGAGGCCTGCCGGCTGCAGCGTAGCGCTCACCGGGCTGGCGTTGATGTCGAGGATGTGGATCGGCTTCCAGGCGAGTTCGTGGATCTTCCGGATTGCCTGCGCCGCCTGCTTCGGCGTCGAGGCGCTGTAGAACAGGGTCGCGCCGGCGTCCTTGATCTTCAGCACCTGCGAATCGATGGTCGGGTCGGAGACTTCATAGGAAGACTCGGCCACGATCATCTTCGCCGCTTTGTCGCCAAGGCCGGCCTTCAGCCCGTTGACATAGTCCTTACCCAGATCGTCGTTCTGGTAGAGGATGCCGATCTTGGCATCCGGATGTTCTTTCAGAATGTACTTGCCGTAGATGCGACCCTCGACGAAGTAGTTCGGGTTGTAGCCCATGGTCCAGGGGAAGTTCTTGGGATCGGTGAACTTCGAGGCGCCGGTGGCGGCGAACAGCTGCGGCACCTTCTTGCCGTTGAGATATTTCTGCACGGCGGCGTTCGCCGCGGTTCCGATGACCTGGAAAGTGAGAAGGACTTCATCGCTCTCCACGAGCTTGCGGATCTGCTCGACCGTCTTCGGCGGGCTGTAAGCGTCGTCATACTGGATCAAATTGATCTTGCGGCCGTTGATGCCGCCCTGGTCGTTGATCATCTTCATGTAGGCGGCCTGCGTCTTGCCGATATTGGCATAGACGGAATAGGCGCCCGAGAACGGCACGGTCTGGCCGATCTTGATTTCGGTATCGGTCGCGCCGGTGTCGTATTTCTTCTGCGCGTAGGCCGACGAAGCCGACAGGGCGATCGCGAGCGCCGTGCCGGTGATCAAATGGAAAATACCATTCCTCATATTGTTCGTTTCCTCATGTGTTGATTGAGCCGATGATCTTGTCTTGGGACTTAATATGACCCGGTGGACGCCATCGCTGGTTGGAATAGTGGCGGAACGGATGCTGCAATGCAAGGCGATGCAAGCTGAAACGGTCCGGGATTTCCGGCTGGCGAGGGCAAGGTTAATTCGAGGGCAGCAATTGCTGTCTGCCCAAAAAGAATCCAATCGACATGTTCACGTTCCGAATGACACCACATTGGGCATTGGAGCCCGCACGGGATACCGAAAACGGACAACGATGCCGTGCGGAACATGACATCGCCAGTTCCTCTCTGAACGAAGCGGCCCAGCCAGAACGGCCAGCCGTTTACGCCAACCAGAGCAGGATCAATGCCAGCGCCGCGGGCGCCGCCTGCACATACAAGATCCGGCGGCTGACGGTCGCGGCGCCGTAAGCGCCTGCCACGATCACACAGAGCAGAAAGAATGCTTTGATCTGGAACGCGAAGCCCGGGTTTGGATGGATCAGGCCCCAGACGAGGCCGGCGGCGAGGAAGCCGTTATAGAGGCCCTGATTGGCGGCCAGCACCGCCGTCTCTCTCGCCTTCTCAGGCGTGTTGCGGAAAGTCTTCAGGCCGAGCGGCTTTTCCCAAAGAAACATCTCCAGCGCCAGAAAATACACATGGAGCGCGGCGACCACCGCGACCAGACAATTGGCGATAAGCATCATGTGGCGGTCCCCCAAAACCGACAGCGGAATTCGGGTGGACGCTAGCACGCGCAGCGTGAAAAGTGCGGCGGCGTGCCGATATTTTGCAGAAAATGATGAGGTCCGAAAACCGCGAGACAGGCGGGGCGCGATATCAGATGCTTCGATCGAGCGACAGCGCGAGGAATCAACGGGAATGCGTACCGACAGAACCTACGGCACCGTCAGCGTCATCAGGCGCAAGGAAATGAGCGGCCTGGAATTTGTCCAGGGGCTCGCCGATGGCACGCTGCCCCTCAACACGATCGCGCGCACACTGGGTTACGATGTCACCGAAGCCGCGAGCGGACGCGTGGTCATCACCGCCGAACCGAGTGACGACCACCTCAACCCAGCCGGCACCGTGCATGGCGGCTTCTCGGCCACGCTGCTCGACAGCTGCATGGGGCTGGCCATTCAGTCGACCCTGGAGAAAGGTCTGGGATCGACGACGCTGGAGTTCAAGATTTCGCTGGTGCGACCGATTACGCCCGAGACCGGCACGATCAGGGCCGAGGGCATTGTGCTCAGCAGCGGCCGGCGGGTCGGCACCGCGGAAGGGCGCATCACGGATAGCAAGGGACGTTTGCTCGCGCACGGCACCACGACTTGCCTGATTTTCGAGAACTGAGCGGGCATCCGGCGCGCAAAGCGCGGGACAAGCCTTGCACGATGGTGGATGATTTCCTGATGGATATGGACCGTACCGCTTGCTATCGCGCGATTTCGACCCGGGATATCAGGTTCGACGGGCGGCTTTTTGTCGGTGTCAAAACCACCGGCATCTATTGCCGGCCGATCTGTCCGGCGCGCACCCCGAAATTCGAGAACGTGTCGTTCTATGCTTCGGCGCCCGCGGCTCAGGAGGCCGGCTTCCGTCCCTGCCTGCGCTGCCGGCCGGAAGTGTCGCCTGACCTCGCGTTCTGGCGCGGCAGCTCCAACACGGTTTCGCGCGCGCTGGCATTGATCGAATCCGGCGGGCTCGATGGTGACGATGTAGAAGGTCTGGCCAGCCGGCTCGGCGTCGGCGGGCGGCAATTGCGGCGGCTGTTCCGTCAGCATGTCGGCGCTTCGCCGATTGCGGTGGCCCAGACCCGACGGGTGCTGCTTGCCAAGCAGTTGATCCACGAAACGTCGCTGCCGATGGCCGAGGTCGCCCTGGCGTCCGGCTTCAACAGCGTGCGCCGCTTCAACGAAACCTTTCTGGAGCTGTTCGGGCGGCCGCCGGCCGCGTTGCGGCGTTCCCGCGGCAAGACCAGGCGTGAAGCCGGCGCGCTGTCGGTTCGTCTTCCGTATCGGCCGCCCTATGATTGGGACGCGATGCTGTCGTTCCTCGCCGCCCGCGCCATTCCCGGCGTCGAGACCGTCGCCGGCGATAGCTATCGCCGCACGATTGCGATCGGCGGCAAGTGCGGCGTGATCAGCGTCGTGCCCGCGCCGAAGAACCGGATCGACGTTCGCGTTCGCTTTCCCGAGATGGCTGCCTTGCCGCAGATCATCGCGCGGGTCCGCCGGGTGTTCGATCTCGCTGCCGATCCCGATACGATCGGATCGCATCTCGCGCTCGACCCCGTGCTGGCGCCGCTGGTCGCGGCGCGGCCGGGCCTGCGCGTCCCCGGGGCATGGGACGGTTTCGAACTCGCGGTGCGCGCGATCTTCGGTCAGCAGATCACGGTTCCTGCCGCGACCAAACTGCTCGGCAAACTGGTGCAGGCCTTTGGCGAGCCGTTGCCGCCTGCGATGACGGAGAGCGAGGGTCTCAGCCATCTGTTTCCGTTTGCGGCGCGGATTGCGAACTCCGACCTGACCACGCTCGGGATGCCCGGTGCCCGGGCGATGGCGGTGACCTCGCTGGCGCGGGCGATCTCGGCCGATCCCGCGATCTTCAGCCGCGGCGCCAGCCTTGAGGATGCGATCGTGAAATTGAGGGCGCTGCCGGGAATCGGCGAATGGACCGCGCAATACATCGCCATGCGCGAGCTGCGCGAACCCGATGCGTTCCCCGCCGCCGACATCGGTTTACTCCGCGCGATGACCGACGGTGAAGGGCGTCGTCCGTCGCCTGCGGAATTGCTGATGCGCAGCGAGCGCTGGCGGCCGTGGCGCGCCTATGCGGCGTTGCATCTGTGGGCTGCGGGCGTACCGCATCCCGCCTTGTCCGGAAAAATCGATGAGCGCGAAGCCGCCTGAAATTTTCAATCTCGACCGGCTGCAAACGCCGATCGGAACCGCGTTGCTGGTGACCGATTCCGGCGGCGTGCTGCGTGCGCTGGATTGGGAAGAGCACGGGCCGCGCATGAAGGATTTGCTGCGGCTGCAATATGGCCCGGTCGATCTCGAAGAGGCGCGATCACCGAAAGAGTTGAGGGCGGCGCTGACGGCGTATTTCAAAGGCGATCTCGATCGCCTCAACGCGATCAAGTGGCGCGTTGCGGGCACGCCGTTCCAGCAAAAGGTCTGGACTGCATTGCCGAAGATACCTGCCGGCACAACGATGAGCTACGGCGCGCTGGCAGCCAAGCTGAACGCGCCAAAAGCCATGCGTGCGGTCGGTCACGCCAACGGCTCCAACCCGATCAGCGTCGTCGTGCCCTGTCATCGCCTGATCGGCGCCAACGGCGCGCTGGTCAAGTATGGCGGTGGGCTCGAGCGGAAGCGGTGGTTGCTGGAGCATGAGGGGGTGAGGCTCAAGCAGTGATTGAGAACGTAGGGTGGGCAAAGGCGCTCTTGCGCCGTGCCCACCATCTTGTTTCCTGGCTTGAATGGTGGGCACGCTTGCGCTTTGCCCACCCTACGATCTGTCTTCCGTCATTGCGAGGAGCCAACGGGTCGCGCGAATGCGCGCCCGATGACAGGCTCCGCGACGAAGCAATCCATACTTGCTTTGTCGCCTGATGGATTGCTTCGCTGCGCTCGCAATGACGAGGCACATGTCACGTCCGTAAACCGCCAGACAGTCTGCCGCGACGCCTCTAGCGTCTCCTCACATTCAAACCACGGAGACGATCGATGACGGACGCAGAAATTCAGGAATTTGTGACGCGATTTGCTGCCGCCTGGGCGGCGCGGGACGGAAAAGCCTTTCTCGATCTCTGGCACCCCGAAGGCTCGCTGCATACGCCGCTGGTGGGTCGGCGCGTGGCGGGCAACGAACTCGACCGGCTGATGGAGGTGCAGACCGCGGCGGCCCCGGATTTCGTCTGGCAATTGCTGGACTGGACCTCGCGCGGCGACGTCGTGATCATCGAATGGCAGACCACGCGCAACGTCAACGGCATCAGATTCGAATGGCGCGGCGTCGACAAGTTCCGCATCAAGAATGGCAAGATCATCGAGGAGCGGGTCTATACCGACACGGCGCCGCTGCGCGCGTTCCGCAAGGGCGAGAAGCTGGAGCCGATTACCCAGTTTTGAGAGAAGAGTAACGGATCACGCCGCCGGCTGGGCGGCGTTGTCCTCGCTCGCGAGCAGGTGCAGCAGCGCGCTCTTGATCGCGGCCTGCCGCGTCGGCGCGGTGATCTGCGCACCGAGCAGATCGGTGACGTAGAACACGTCGCGGGCGCGCTCGCCGAAGGTCGCGACATGGGCGGAGGCGATGTTGAGGTTGAGCTTCGAGATCGCCGTCGTCAGCTGGTACAGCAGACCCGGGCGGTCGAGGCCGGAGACCTCGATCACGGTGTAGCGGTCCGACCATTGGTTGTTGATGGTGACTTCAGGCTCGACCACGAACGGCCGCACCTTGCCGCGCGCCGCCGCCTTGCGCGCCACCACTTCGGGCAGGCGCAATTTGCCCTCCAGCACCTGCTCGATCATCTCGCCGATTCGCGTGGCGCGGCGTCCCTCGTCTTCGTCGCGGTCGTATTCCCGGGAGATCGCGATGGTGTCGAGCGCGCGCCCGTCGGTGGTGGTGTAGATCTGCGCGTCGACGATGTTGGCGCCCGCCGACGCGCAGGCGCCGGCGATGATCGACAGCAGCCAGGGATGGTCGGTCGCGAGAATCGTCAGTTCGGTGACGCCGCGCGCTTCGTCGAAGCCGACATTGATCGCAAGCTTGTGGCCGGCCTGTTCGCTGGCCCGCAGGAAACGCGCGTGGCGGATCTTGCGCGGCAGTTCGACCTTGAGCCAGTACGCCGGGTAATGCCGCGCGACATAGGCGTTGAGTTCCTGCTCCGGCCATTCGGTAAAGGCGGCGCGGAATTCGGACTGCGCCACCGCGATGCGCTGGGCGCGGTTCACTTCCGAGAAGCCGCCGGTCAGCACCGGCTCGGTTTCGTAATACAGCGTGCGCAGCAATTGCGCCTTCCAGCCATTCCACACGCCGGGACCGACGCCGCGGATGTCGGCGGTGGTGAGAATTGTCAGCAGCTTCATCTGCTCGACCGACTGCACCACGGCGGCGAAATTCTCGATCGTCTTGCGGTCCGACAAATCACGCGACTGCGCCACCGTCGACATGGTCAGATGCTCTTCAATCAGCCATGCCACCGTCTCGGTATCGGCGGCGTTGAAGCCGAGCCGCGGGCACAGCCGCCGCGCCACCTTGGCACCGGCGACCGAATGGTCCTCGGGCCGCCCCTTGGCGATGTCGTGCAGCAGCGTGGTGATGTAGATCACCGCGCGGTGCTCGGGACGAATTTTTCGCATCAGGTCGCTGGCGACGGTGAACTCGTCGTTGCCGCCGCGCTCGATGTCCTGCAGGAAGCCGACGCAACGGATCAGATGCTCGTCCACCGTGTAATGGTGGTACATGTTGAACTGCATCATCGATACGATCTTGCCGAAGGCGCGGATGAAGTGACCGAGCACGCCGGTCTCGTTCATGCGCCGCAGCACGGTCTCGGCGTTGTCAGACGTCAGAATCTCCATGAACAGAAGATTGGCTTCCGGATTTTCCCGAAGCTGGGTGTTGATCAGCTTCAGCGAGCGCGTCACCGTGCGCATCGCATCGGGATGGAAGGCGAGGTTGTTCTTCTGTGCGAGGCGGAAGATCCGGATCAGATTGACCGGATCGTGCTTGAAGACGTCGGGCGCGGCGAGATTGATGCGGTTGTTGTCGATGATGAAATCGTCGCTGTCGGGCACCCGCCGCCGCTTGATGCCGGGCCGGAACCGCGCCACCACGCGGCTCAAGACCGGCGCCGGCTTGGCCTGCTCGTCTTCCAGCTTGGCGCACAGGATCGCGGTGAGGTCGCCGACGTCCTTGGCGACCAGGAAGTAGTGCTTCATGAAGCGTTCGACATCCTGCATGCCGGGATGCGAGGTATAGCCGAGGCGGACCGCGATCTCGCGCTGCATGTCGAACGACAGCCGTTCTTCGGCGCGGCCGGAGACGAAGTGCAGATTGCAGCGCACCGACCACAGGAAGTCGGCGCAGCGGCGGAAGGTGCGGTATTCCTGCGCGTCGAACACGCCGCGCTCGACCAGTTCATCGGTCTCGCGCACGCGATAAACGTATTTCGCGATCCAGAACAGCGTATGCAGGTCGCGGAGGCCACCCTTGCCGTCCTTGACGTTGGGTTCGACCAGATAGCGCGACTGCCCGCCGCGGCGATGGCGTTCTTCGCGCTCGGCGAGCTTGGCGGTGACGAACTCCGCGGCGGTGCCCTGCACCACGTTCTTGTCGAAGCGCGCGACCAGTTCGTCGTAGAGCGGCTGGTCGCCGGTCAGGAACCGGGTCTCGAGGATGGCGGTGCGGATCGTCATGTCGCCGCGCGCCTGCCGGACCGATTCATCGACCGAACGCGTGGCGTGGCCGACCTTCAGCCCCATGTCCCACAGGCAATAGAGAATGGCTTCGGCAACCTGCTCGCCCCAGGCGGTCTGCTTGTAGGGCAGGATGAACAACAGATCGATGTCGGATTCCGGCGCCATCAGGCCGCGGCCATAACCGCCGGTGGCGACGACAGACATGCGCTCTTCGCCCGATCGGACATGCGAGCGATAGAGATGCCGCGTGGCGGCGGAATAGAGAATGCGGATGATTTCGTCCTGCACGAAACACAATCGCTCGGCGCAGCGGCGGCCGTGACGGTCCTTCAGCAGCACGGCCTGCGCGGTGGTGCGCGCGGCGATCAACTCGGCTTTGAGCAATTGCGCCATCGCCGAGCGGAACACGTCCTCGCGCCCGGCATTTTTCTCGGCGAGCGCATCGATCGCGGCGGTGATCCGCGCGGTATCAAAACGATCGTCCGCCACAGGGCGGTCCTCGGTCACAACGCTGTCCATGATCTATCCCGATATCGGACGGCGCAGACGCTGTCACGGATGATTGTGAGGCAACAGTAGTTCTATGCTGGATTCACGCTGCTTTGGGCAAACCTGGTTTCAGGGCGCAGCTTTCGCGGCAGCTATTTTCTGGTTGACCTTGCGGTTTAACTCATTGAAATAAAAGACAGTTTTTGGGGATATGAGGAGACCAGGAATGTCCAGGATTTCACGGCGCGCGTTTGCTGCGATCATCGCAGCCTCGATCTTGCTGCCCGGTGCGGCCTTCGCCGCCGACCCGCTCAAGGAAATTCGCATCGACTGGGCGACCTACAACCCGGTGTCGATGATCCTCAAGCAGAAGGGCCTGCTGGAAAAGGAGTTCGCCAAGGACGGCATCAACGTCGTCTGGGTGCAGTCGGCCGGTTCCAACAAGGCGCTCGAATTCCTCAACGCCGGATCGATCGACTTCGGATCGAGCGCGGGCTCGGCCGCTTTGGTCGCCAAGATCAACGGTAATCCGATCAAGTCGATCTATGTCTATTCGCGCCCCGAATGGACCGCGCTGGTGACGGCAAAGGATTCCAAGATCGCCAGCATTGCCGACCTCAAGGGCAAGCGCGTCGCGGTGACGCGCGGCACCGATCCGCACATCTTCCTGGTGCGCGCGCTGCTCGGCGCCGGCCTGTCCGAAAAAGACATCACCCCGGTGCTGCTGCAGCACGCCGACGGCAAGACCGCGTTGATCCGCGGCGACGTCGACGCCTGGGCGGGGCTCGATCCGATGATGGCGCAGGCCGAAGTGGAGGAGGGCGCCAAACTGTTCTTCCGCAAGCCCGACGCCAACACCTGGGGCATCCTCAATGTGCGCGAGCAGTTCCTGAAAGACCATCCGGACGCGGTTCGCCGCGTGCTCGCCGTCTATGAGGAGGCGCGCAAATATTCGCTGGCCAATTACGACGACCTGAAGAAGACTTTCATCGGCATCACCAAGCTGCCGGATGCGGTGGTCGACAAGCAGCTCAAGGAGCGCACCGAACTGACCCACAGCCGGATCGGCGCACCGCAGCGCGAATCCATCCTCGCCGCCGGCCTTGCCCTGCAGCAGGCCGGAGTCGTTGCCGCCACGGTCGACGTCAAGGCGACGCTGGATGCGCTGATCGACGATCAGGTCCCGCTGCCGACGAATTGATAACTGTCGTCCCGGCCTAGTGCGCAATTGCGCACGGCGGGCCGGGACCCATACGCCGCGGCGATCATTGTTGCACCCGGGTGGTCGACGCCTTTGCCCCTTTCGTGGGCCGGTGGCTATGGGTCCCGGCCTTCGCCGGGACGACGTAAGGATGGTGACACGCCCCCTCCATCCGCCACCTTGCAATCCCTCGAAAGACGCGTTCTTGCTATGGCCACGACCGTTGAACTGCCAGCGCTGGAACGGACCGATGCGACGACGCCCGAGACGAAGGCGTCGTCGGCGCGGCTGCGGCGTTATGCGGGGCCGGCGCTGGGGCTGCTGCTGCCGGTGGGACTCGCCGTGGCCTGGGAAATCTCGGTCTGGGCGGGCCTGTCGAACGGCCGGCTGGTGCCGCCGCCAACCAAAATCTTCGCCACCATGGTGGAACTCGCCAGGAGCGGCGAGCTCTCGCGCCATATCATCGCGACGCTGAGCCGCGTCGCCTCGGGCTTCGTGCTTGGTGTCGTCGCCGGCACGTTGTTCGGCGCGATCTCCGGCTATTGGGGACTGGCGCGGCGGCTGCTCGATCCGACCGTGCAGGCGCTGCGCGCGATTCCGTCGATCGCCTGGGTGCCGCTGTTCATCCTGTGGCTCGGCATTTTCGAAACCTCGAAGATCGCGCTGATCGCGGTCGGGTGTTCTTCCCGGTCTATCTCGGCGTGATGGGCGCAATTCTCTCGGTCGATCGCAAGATCGTCGAGGTCGGCCGCACCTTCCGCCTCAGTGGCCCGGCGATGATCCGCCGCATCCTGTTGCCCGCGGTGCTGCCGGCCTATGTCGTGGCGCTGCGCGTCGGCCTTGGCCTCGGCTGGATGTTCGTCGTCGCCGCCGAATTCATGGGCGCGTCCGAAGGGCTCGGCTATCTCCTGATCGACGGCCAGCAACTCGGCAAGCCGGCGCAGATCGTCGCCGCGATCGTGATCTTTGCCATCCTCGGCAAAACCACCGACTGGCTGATCGAGATCGCCACCGCGCCGCTGCTGCGCTGGCAGGACGCGTTCGGCGGCAAAAGCGGAGCGGCCTGATGCTCGCACTCGATCGCGTTGGCAAAACCTATCCGAACGGCGTCCACGCGCTGGAGCGGTTTTCCGCCGACATCAAGCTCGGCGAGATCGTAGCCATCATCGGCGGCTCCGGCTGTGGCAAGTCGACCTTGCTGCGCGCCGTCGCCGGGCTCGACCGCGCCACCACGGGCACGGTGACGCTGGACGACATTGCAATTACTGCCCCGCACGCCAAGATCGGCATCATCTTCCAGGAGCCGCGGCTGCTGCCGTGGCTCAGCGTCGCCGACAATATCGGCTTCGGCCTTTCTGAGTTGTCCGCCGCCGCGCGACGCGAAAAGGTCGCGCGTGCACTGGATCGGGTTGGCCTCGCGGACAAGGCCAGCGCCTGGCCGCGCGAATTGTCCGGCGGGCAGGCGCAGCGGGTCGCGATCGCGCGCGCACTGGTACCGCAGCCGGAAGTGCTGCTGCTGGACGAGCCGTTTTCGGCGCTCGATGCCTTCACGCGGCGCGACCTGCAGGACCATCTGCTCGATCTCTGGAACGATACAAGGCCAACGCTCATGCTGGTGACGCATGACGTCGATGAGGCCGTGGTGCTGGCGGATCGCGTGCTTGTGATGCGGCCGCGGCCGGGGCGGCTGTTCGAGGAGATCAAGATCAATCTGGCGCGGCCGCGCGACCGTAATTCGCCGCACTTCGACAATTTCAAGCGCCGCGTGCTGACCGCGCTGGATCGCTCGCTCGACCGCAATGTGCCCGACGCCGACGCCAAATCGACCGCCGGCGAGGCGATGTGGTGGTGACATCGGGTGGTGACATGGGCCCGATAAGGCTTTAAATCCGGACCTACAAAAACAGCCGGGAGAAAAAAATGGACGCCGCCGAACTCCGTGCGATGCAGGCCCCGATCAAGGAGCGCTACAAGTCCGATCCCTCAGCCGCCGTCATCACGCTCAAGGCCAAGGGCTCGATCGACAATGAAGGCCTTACCTGCAAGGTCGAAACCGGCCGCGCGCTGGCCGTTGCAGGCCTGCATCCCGCCACCGGCGGTTCCGGGCTTGAGCTGTGTTCCGGCGACATGCTGCTGGAAGCGCTCGTCGCCTGCGCCGGCGTGACGCTGAAGTCGGTCGCGACCGCCGTCGAAATTCCGCTGAAGTCCGGCCACGTCATCGCCGAGGGCGATCTGGATTTCCGCGGCACGCTCGGCGTCGACAAGGAGGCGCCGGTCGGTTTCGCCGAAATCCGCCTGCGCTTCGACGTCGAGACCGACGCCCCGCAGGACAAGCTCGATCTCTTGCTAAAGCTCACCGAGCGCTATTGTGTGGTCTATCAGACCATCCGGAACGGCCCCAAGGTCGCGGTGTCGATGAAGCGGGTGTGAGCCCGCAATATGGTGTCGTCCCGGCCTTGAGCCGGGACCCATACGCCGCGGTCCCTCGTTTCAAGAACCGATGTTCGATGCCTTTCGCGCCACACGAATAATTGTGGCTATGGGTCCCGGCCTTCGCCGGGACGACGGCATAAAATGTCTCCCGAATCCATCTTCCTGCTGACGCTCGTCCTGCGCATGGCGATCACCGCGGCGTTCGTGGTGACGGCGTCCATCATCACCGAGAAGTCGGGCCCGGTGATCGGCGCGCTGATCGCAACATTGCCGATTTCGGCGGGGCCGTCTTACGTTTTCCTCGCGCTCGACCATGACGCGGCCTTCATCGCCGAGGGTGCGCTGGCGAGCCTGCCGATCAACGCCGCGACGATCTTTATGGCGCTGACCTATGTCGTGCTGGCGCAGCGCCGGAGCGCGGTCGTCAGCTGCCTCTCCGCGGTCGCGGTGTGGATCGCGCTTGCCTCGATCATCCGCTCGGTACCCTGGACGCTGGCCGGTGGCCTGGTCGTCAACGCCATCGCCTTTGCGATCTGCGTGCCGCTGCTGGCGCGTTACCGTCACGTCAAGATGCCGCCGGTCGCGCGGCGCTGGTACGACATTCCCCTGCGCGCCTCGCTGGTTGCGACCCTGGTCGCGACCGTGGTCACGACGTCAGGCTGGGTCGGTCCGAAAATCAGCGGCATCATCGCGCTGTTTCCGATCGTGTTCACCTCCATGATGCTGATCCTGCACCCGCGCATCGGCGGGCCGCCGACCGCAGCCGTCCTCGCCAACAGCGCCTGGGGCCTGATCGGATTGGGCCTCGCCATCGCGGTACTGCACATCGCCGCTTTGCAGTTTGGCTCGGTGATCGGGCTGAGCCTCGGGCTCGCGACCTGCGTCTCGTGGAATCTGGCGCTGTGGTGGAACGGGCGAAGGAGGAAGGCGCGGAGATGAGTGATCCGTCATTCCGGGATGGTGCGTTAGCACCAGACCCGGAATCTCGAGCTTCCGGGTTCGATGCTTTGCATCGCCCCGGAATGACGGCTCCAATTTTGACAGAAGATTGCTAGTTACCGCTGCCGGCAGACCCGCTAAGTTGGCGGCAGAGCAGAACTGGGGCGTGCGGTGGAGGGATTGTACAAGGTCGAATACGACATCAATGAGGGCTCCGGCCGCAGCGTGCTGTACGCCAACGCCGGAAAGATGCTTGGCGGCAATACGGCATTCGCCCATTTCGGCAGCTACCAGATCGTGGACGGCGAAATCGTCGCCAGACTCAGGACCCGGCGCCACAGCCCGTCGCCCCGCCCCAGATCGCTGGTCAGTTCCGACCAGGTCACGCTCAGTATACGCGGCAGGGCAGAGGGCCAGGCCTATCGCTTCGCGGGTGAAGTGGTGGAGGACGCCGGCTCGGTGTTTCGCGCGCTCATGACGCCGCTCGGCAACGACGACGTTCCGCCGCCCGGTATGGTCGGCGACGGCGGCATCATCAGCGGACTCTACTCGATCGACATCCGGATGCTGGACGGCCTGGCCGGCGGGCATACCGGCGTGATGCTGCTGCACGACGGTCGCATTCTCGGCGGCGACGCGTTTTTCTATTATCTCGGCGCCTACTCCTCGACGAACGGCCGCTGGAAGGGCGAGTTCGTCAATCAGGAACACACCCCGGCGAAGGCCGAGCATCCGCTGTTCGGCGGCTATCAAGTCGGCATCGGTTTCTCAGGCCGTTGCGATGCCAATGGTGCTGAAATGGAGGCAACCGCATTGGCCGGCAAGCGCAGCATCCGCCTCGCCGCCACGCTGAAGTTGATCCAGCCGTTCGCCGACGTGGGCCGCTAGCCCGCTGCGCCCCAAGGCAGTCTCCATTGAATGACGCCAAACAGGCGCAAATACAGCAGCGTCGTCGCCACCAGCGAGACCACGGCCACCGCCAGCGGCACGCTGGGCGGCGGCGTCCGCCAGTCGCGTGAATCCTGCATCAGGATCAGCGGCAACAGCGGCAGCGCGACCAATCCGAGAAACACGATCATCCGCCAGCCGCCTTCAAACAGCCCGGAGATCAACAGCAGCATGGGCGGCGCGCCGTACACCAGCGCAATCCATGCGAACGCTTTCGCGGCGCGCCTCAAGTCTTGCGTTCTTTCGCCAGCGTCGTGAGCCGATAGAGCGCATCCAGCGCCTCGCGCGGCGACATCTCATCCGGATGCAGCGCTTTCACCGCTTCGAGCAGCTGCTCGGCCTCGCTCGGCGGTGCGGGTTCGGCGGCCGCGCGCGAGGGCACCGCGAACAGCGGGAGATCATCGGCCAAGGCGCGCGCGGTCTGGCCGCGGTCCTGCGCCTCGAGTTTTGCCAGCACCGATTTGGCGCGCGCGATCACGGCCGGCGGCAGGCCGGCGAGCTTTGCGACCTGGATGCCGTAGGAGCGATCGGCCGATCCGGGCAGCACCTCGTGCAGGAACACGACGTCGCCCTGCCATTCCTTGACGCGCACCGTGGCGTTGAACATCCGCGGCAGCTTGGCGGAGAGCGCGGTCAGCTCGTGATAATGCGTCGCGAACAGCGCGCGGCAGCGGTTGCTCTCATGCAGATGTTCGATCGCGGCCCAGGCGATCGACAGGCCGTCGAAGGTCGCAGTGCCGCGGCCGATTTCGTCGAGGATAACAAGCGAACGTTCGCTGGCCTGATTAAGGATCACGGCGGTCTCGACCATTTCCACCATGAAGGTCGAACGCCCGCGCGCGAGGTCGTCGGCAGCGCCGACGCGGCTGAACAGCCGGTCGACGACGCCGATCCGCGCCCGCGAGGCCGGAACGTAGCTTCCGATCTGCGCCAATAGCGCGATCAGCGCGTTCTGGCGCAGGAACGTCGATTTACCCGCCATGTTCGGGCCGGTGATCAGCCAGATCTGGCCCGAGACCTGCGCTGGTCCCGGCGAGAGGTCGCAGGCGTTGGCGATGAACGGCTGGCCGTCGCGCTTCAGCGCGGCTTCGACCACGGGATGGCGGCCGCCCTCGACGGCAAAACAGAGAGAGCCATCGACCTCGGGCCGCACGTAATTGTCGTCGACCGCAAGTTTTGCCAGCGCGGTCGCGACATCGAGCAGCGCAAAGGCGTGCGCCGCGGCGCGCAGATCGTCGCTGGCCGCAAGCGCGATGACCGACAGCCGTTCGAAGATTTCCAGTTCCAGATTGAGCGCGCGGTCGCCGGCATTGGCGATCTTGGCTTCGATCTCGCCGAGTTCGGCGGTGGTGAAGCGCACCTGGCCGGCCAGCGTCTGGCGATGAATGAACGTCGCATTCAAGGGCGCGGTCATCAGCTTGTCGCCGTGCTGCGCCGTCACCTCGACGAAATAGCCCAGCACATTGTTGTGCCGGATCTTGAGGCCCTTGATGCCGGTGTCGTCGGCATAGCGCGCCTGCATCGCGGCGACCACGAGGCGCGAGGCATCGCGCAGATTGCGGCTCTCGTCGAGCGCGGGCTCATAGCCTTCGCGGACGAAGCCGCCGTCACGTTTGATCAGCGGCAGTTGTTCGGCCAGCGCCCGTTCGAATTCGCGCGCAAGATCGCGCGAGGGACGGCGCAGCGCCTCCATTACGGAAGCGATCTCCGGCGGCGGCGCATCCAGTTGCGCCAGCCGCGCCAGCGCAGAATCGGTGGCGAGGATGCCGTCACGGAGGCCTGCAAGATCGCGCGGGCCGCCGCGACCGACTGACAGCCGCGCCAACGCGCGCGACATGTCGGGTGCGGCACGCAAGGTGGTGCGGATATCGTCACGCGCAAAACTGTCGGCGACGAAAGCGGCAATGGCATCCAGCCGCCGCGCAATCGCAGCGCTGTCGGTGAGCGGAGCGGCGAGGCGCTGCGCCAATAGCCGCGATCCCGCGGCGGTGACCGTGCAGTCGATCGCATCGAGCAGCGAGCCGCGCCGCTCTCCGGCCAGCGTGCGGGTCAATTCGAGATTGGCCCGGGTCGCGGGGTCGATCGCCATCGTGGTGCCGGCGGCCTCGCGCGACGGCGGCGACAGCGGCGGGCGCTTTCCGACTTGCGTGCGGTCGATATAGGTGACGGCGGCGGCCGCCGCGGTCGCTTCCAGCCGCGACATCGCGCTGAGGCCGTCCATGGTCGCGACCGCGAAATAATCGCACAGCCGCCGTTCCGCGGTGGCGCCGTCGAAGACGTCGCGGGTCAGCGGCGTCACCGCCGGCAGTTCGCGCAGCAGGGCGCCGAGATCCGCATCGCCGTAGAGCGCGTCGGTGACGATCACTTCATTCGGATTGATCCGCGCCAACGTCGCCGCAAGCTCGGCGGTCGAGCATTCCGTGACCATGAATTCGGAGGTCGAGATGTCGATCCAGGCAAGGCCAATGCGGTCGCCGCCGGCTGATCCCCGCGCCCGCGCGATCGCCAGCAGGTAATTATTGGTCTTTGCGTCGAGCAGGGTGTCTTCGGTCAGCGTGCCCGGTGTGACGAGCCGCACCACGCCGCGGCTCACCACGCTCTTGTTGCCGCGCGCGCGTGCGGCTGCCGGGTTCTCCGTCTGCTCGCATACCGCGACGCGATGGCCGGCATTGATCAGACGATGCAGATAATCCTCGGAGCGCTCAACCGGCACGCCGCACATCGGGATATCCATGCCCTGATGCTTGCCGCGTTTTGTCAGCACGATGCCGAGCGTTTTTGAGGCGATCTCTGCGTCTTCGAAGAACAGCTCGTAGAAATCGCCCATCCGGTAGAACAGCAGCAGCCCGGGATGGCCGGCCTTGATCTCCAGATATTGTTCCATCATCGGCGTGACGCGCGCGGGCGCGTCGGTCGCCGGTGTCTCGGTGGCCGAAGTTGCCTCGGGGGGCGCGGGTGCGGAGATGTTTTGCTGGATCGTCATCGGGTGCGGAAACTACAAAATTCCGTCGTCCGATCCTATTGCTTTGCCGCCAGAATCCACGTTTTCCCCCGTCGTCCCGGACAAGTGAGCGCAGCGAATGCGATCCGGGACCCATACGCCGCGGCTTCTCGGTGGGAATATGGTGGCAGATACCTTTTTCTAACAATTGTCGCCGCGGAGTATGGGTCCCGGCTCAAGGCCGGGACGACGAGTTGAAAGAACGCGGCCGAATCCAGCCTACTCTCCCGTAAGGAGGAGGGAACAGACCGTCTGTGTTGCGAAAGCCGTCAATTGACCTCTCGCAGCGTCGCTCCTAAAACTCGCCATCAATTCAGTGGGGTCAACGGCCCAAACGCGGCGTTCAGGGAGAGATTCAATGCTTGATGTGTTCATTTGCGATGCCGTACGGACCCCGATCGGCCGTTTTGGCGGTTCGCTCGCCAAGGTGCGCGCCGACGATCTGGCCGCTGCCCCGATCAAGGCCCTGATGGCGAAGCATCCCGGTCTCGACTGGAAAGCGGTCGACGAGGTGTTCTTCGGCTGCGCCAACCAGGCCGGCGAGGACAACCGCAACGTGGCGCGCATGGCGCTGCTGCTCGCGGGCATGCCCGACTCGGTTCCTGGCCAGACGCTCAACCGTCTCTGCGCCTCGGGCCTCGATGCGGTCGGTGCCGGCGGCCGCGCGATCCGCGCAGGCGAGATCGATTTCGCGATTGCCGGCGGCGTCGAATCGATGACCCGGGCACCGTTCGTGATGGGCAAGGCGCCGGAAGCGTTTTCGCGCTCGGCTGATATTTTCGACACCACCATCGGCTGGCGCTTCATCAATCCCTTGATGAAGGCGCAATACGGCGTCGATGCGATGCCGGAGACCGGCGAGAACGTCGCCGAGGAATTCCAGGTGTCGCGCGCCGACCAGGACGCGTTCGCGATTCGCTCGCAGCAGCGCGCGGGCGCCGCGATCGCCGCCGGCTATTTCGCGGAAGAAATCACCCCCGTTTCGGTGCCCGGCGGTAAGGCCGGCCCGATCACGGTCGACAAGGACGAGCATCCGCGCCCCGAAACCACGCTGGAAGGTCTGTCCAAACTGAAGCCGATCGTGCGCAATCCCGGCACGGTGACGGCGGGCAATGCGTCCGGCGTCAATGATGGCGCGGCCGCGATGATCCTCGCCTCCGAAGCTGCCGTGAAGAAGCACGGGCTGACGCCGCGGGCGCGCATCCTCGGGCTTGCTTCGGCTGCAGTGCCGCCGCGCATCATGGGCATCGGCCCGGTGCCGGCGACCCGCAAGCTGATGGAGCGGCTCGGCCTGAAGATCAGCGATTTCGATCTGATCGAACTCAATGAAGCCTTCGCCTCGCAGGGCATCGCCGTGCTCAGGCAACTCGGCGTCAAGGACGATGCCGATTTCGTCAACCCGCACGGCGGCGCGATCGCGCTCGGTCACCCCCTCGGCATGAGCGGCGCGCGACTGGCCATGACGGCGGTGCACGGCATGGAGAAGCGCGGCGGCAAGCTTGCCTTGGCAACTATGTGCGTCGGCGTCGGCCAGGGCGTCGCGATGGCGATCGAAAAGATCAATTGATGCAACGGTTTGGGAGGGCGTAAAAACGCCCTTCCCCGATTTAGTTATGTCATATAATGGATCTGCGGCGCGGCTACCGGTCAGGCCAGGGAGGAATTCGTCATGACATTATCCTATCCGCTGCAAAGCTTGACGGCGCATCCGCCGCGGCTGTCGCCCGGCTACAAGAGCACGGTGAAGCGTTCGCCCACCAAGCCGTTGATCCCGATGCGACATACGCTGTCGGAGCTGACCGGGCCGGTCTACGGCCACGAGACGGTGCGCGAAAACGACAACGACCTCACGCTCCAGGGCAAGGGCGAGCCGCTCGGCGAACGCATCATCGTGCACGGCCATGTGCTGGATGAAGACGGCCGCGGCGTGCCCAATACGCTGGTCGAGTTGTGGCAGGCCAATGCCTGCGGCCGCTATATCCATGTCGTCGATCAGCATCCGGCGCCGCTCGATCCGAATTTCACCGGAGCCGGCCGCACCCAATCGGACAGCGAGGGCTATTACCGCTTCGTCACCATCAAGCCCGGCGCCTATCCCTGGGGCAACCATCACAACGCCTGGCGCCCGGCCCATATCCATTTCTCGGTATTCGGGCATTCCTTCGTCTCGCGGCTGGTAACGCAGATGTATTTCCCCGGCGATCCGCTATTCCCGTTCGATCCGATCTTCAATTCGGTGACCGACGAGAAGGCGCGTAACCGGATGGTGTCCGACTTCGACCTCGAAAATACCAAGCCGGATTGGGCGCTGTGCTATCGCTTCAACATTGTGCTGCGCGGGCGCAACGCCACGCCGATGGAGACCAAGTAAGTGTCCAAGGCCCAGAGCAAGCCGGAAGGCGTTACCCCGTCACAGACCGTCGGCCCGTATTTCGCCTATGGCCTGACATCGAACGGCAAGTATGACTGGAACGACGCCTTCTCGAACAATCTCGTGACGGCGGATACGTCGGGAGAGCGCGTCCGCGTCGAGGGCCGCGTGTTCGACGGCGACGGCAAGCCGATGGTGGATTGCATGCTGGAGATCTGGCAGGCCGACGCGCAAGGCCGCTTCTCCGATCCGCAGGACAAGCGGGCGTTGCCCAATTCATCCTTCAAGGGATTCGGCCGCTGCGGCACCGATGCCGACGGCGGCTATGCCTTCGACACCATCAAGCCGGGCACGGTGCCCGATCCCGATGGCAAGCCGCAGGCGCCGCATCTCGTGCTCGCGCTGTTCGCGCGCGGCATGCTGCTGCATCTCTACACGCGGATCTATTTCGACGGCGAGGCCGCCAACGCCGCCGATCCCGTGTTGGCGCTGGTGCCGATCGACCGCCGCGCCACACTGATCGCCCAGCGCGCGCATTGCAATCCCAGCGCAGTCTATCGGTTCGACATCCATTTGCAGGGCGACAACGAGACCGTGTTCTTCGACGTCTAAGCGCGGCGCCGTCGCGGCCGCAAGGAGCGCGGAATGATCATCGGGCGCGAGCAGGATGTCACGGTTTCAGCGTCTGCCGTGATGGAGCGGACCTCCGATCCGCGGCTGCGTGAGATCATGCTATCGCTGGTCAAGCATCTGCACGGTTTTGTGCGTGATGTCCGGCTGACCGAAGCCGAATTCCGCGAAGCCGCCGCGATCCTTGTGGAACTGGGCAAGCAAACGACCGCCACCCATAACGAAGTCATCCTGATAGCGGGCTCGCTCGGCGTTTCCTCGCTGGTATGCCTGCTGAACAACGGCGACCAGGGCAACACCGAGACGGCGCAATCCCTGCTCGGGCCGTTCTGGCGGCTGAATTCTCCGCGCGTTGAAAACGGCGGCTCGATCGTCCGGTCCGACACGCCGGGCGCGGCGCTGTTCGTCACCGCCCGCGTCGTCGATCCTGCCGGTCATCCGATCGCGGGGGCCGAGGTGGATATCTGGCACGCTTCGCCGGTTGGGCTGTACGAGAATCAGGACCCTGATCAGGCCGAGATGAATCTGCGCGGCAAGTTCACGTCAGACGCCGACGGGCGCTTCGCGTTTCGCTCGGTGATGATGGTCGGCTATCCCATTCCGACCAACGGCGTGGTCGGGCGGCTCTTGAAAGCGCAGGACCGGCATCCCTACCGGCCGGCGCATCTGCATGCGCTGATCTTCAAGCCGGGATTCAAGGTTTTGATTTCCCAGGTCTACGATCCCGCCGATCCGCATATCGACAGCGACGTGCAGTTCGGCGTGACCAAGGCGCTGATCGGCGAATTCGTGCGGCATGACGAGGCGCATCCGACGGAAACTGATGTCGGCTCGCCCTGGTATTCGCTCGATTATGTCTACCGGATGGAAGCCGGCGAAGCCGTGCTGCCGCGCCCGCCGATCAAGTAACGCCCAGTTCGTTCGACTTGCCCGCGATGTCCATCGCCGCGCGCCATGCAAACACCATGGCCGGGCCGATCATGGTTCCCGGACCGGGATAGGTGCCGCGGAAAATCGAGGCGGCGTCGGCGCCGGCGGCATGGAGGCCCGGGATCGGCTGCCCTGTGGACGTCAGCACGCGGCCGTTGGCGTCGGTGCGCAATCCGGCGCTGCTCGCGAGGTCGGAAGGCCAGACCGCGACCGCAAAATAGGGGCCCGGTCCGATTTTGCGTAAGCACGGGTTGGGCTTGTTTGTGGGATCGCCGTTGAAGCGGTTGAGTTCGCTGGTGCCTCGGCCGAAATCCTCGTCGACGCCGGTTTCGGCGAATCGATTGTGCCGTTCGATGGTGCCGGCCAGGGTGCTGCCATCGACGCCGATGGCCTGCGCCAGGTTTGCGATGCTATCGCCCTGGAACAGATAGCCCAACTTGATGAAGCGCGCGAGGTCACGCGTCCCGGGATGGATCAGGCCGAGACCATAGTCGCGAATAAAACCACGGTCGCAGATCAGGAACGCCGGGATGCTGGGCACCGTTTTATGCGCTCGCAGCATCCCCTCGACGAAGTCATGATACGAATTGGCCTCGTTGACGAAGCGCACGCCTGACCTGTTGACCGCCATCAACCCGGGCTTGGCGCGATCGAGCATGATGTGGGGAAACACCGAGAGGTGGCCGTCGTCCTGCTGCATCACCGAACTCGGCATCCATAGCGCCGGGCTCCTGATGTCCTGCGCGAGAGCGCCGTGCGCGCGTTCGCCGGCGAGAATGCCGTCGCCGGTGTTGCTATCCGGCGCCATCGAATAGCGCTGGGTGTCGTTCGGAAACAGCCGGTTGCGCAACTCGCTGCTCCAGCCAATGCCGCCGGTTGCTAGCACGACGCCCCGTCGCGCGCGAATGCTGATCTCGCTATCGTTTGTGGTGAACACCGCGCCGATGATTCTTCCGTCGCCCTCGATCAGCTCGCTGAGCTGCGTCTGGTAACGAATCTGGACCGCCTGTCGCTTCAAACTGTAGAGCAGCCGCGCCACCAGCGCGTTGCCCATGATCAGGCGCGTGCCGCGCGGATGCTTGATCCGGTCCAGCGCCTGCCGCGCCAGCAGGCGAGCCGCGTTCGAAAAATTTGCCAGGGAATGAAACGGATGCAGCAACGACGGAATGTCTGATTTGCCGACCATCATGCCGCCGAGCACCATGAATTCACGGCGCGGCGGCCGCACCCGCGCAAAGTCATCGCCGAGTTTTCGTCCGTCGAACGGCACGACGCCGAGCGCCCGGCCGCCAAGCGCGGCGCCGGGCTGCGCGTGATAGTCCGGATGAACCGGCGGCGGCACGAAGGCCACGCTGGTTCTTTTCTGGAGATAGTCGAGCATCGCGGGCCCGGTCGCGAGAAAGGCGGCGAGCCGCGCATCGTTGGCGTCATCGCCCAATATCGCCGCAAGGTACGTTCTCGCGGCCTCGACGCTGTCGGGTACGCCGGCCGCCTCACTCTGCCGGCTGCCGGGAATCCACACCGTTCCGGCCGAGGTCGCGGTGGTGCCGCCGACCATGTCGGACTTTTCGCAGATGATAACCGTGAGGCCTTCGAGCGCGCCGACCAATGCTGCCGTCATGCCCGCCGCACCGGCGCCGATCACCAGCAAATCGGTCTCGGCATCCCACCGGCGGTTATCTGTCTGGCGGCCGGTCACAACAACTCGACCGAACGGCTCATTTCAGCGTCCCGATCGCGAGCGCATGCGCCACGCAGCTGTTGATATGCTCGGTCAGGATCGACTTTGCGCCCTCGATGTCGCGCTTCAGCGCGCAGTCCAGCAGGGCCTGATGCTGCGCGATCGTGGCGCTGCCGCGATACTGCAGGGCGTAGCGGAAGTATTTGTCGAACACGACCGAGTGAGTCTGCATCAACTCCCGCGAGCCGCAGCTCGATATCAAGGCCTGGTGGAATTCGCCGTCGTAGCGCTTTCGAAGTTCGGGATCGTCGCCGGCGGTGAGGATCGCGCGCTCGGTGGCCGCCAGCTTGTGATGTGCTGACACCACGCGGCCCTCCCATTCCATGTCGCCGGCCCGGAAGGATTCGGTCATCGCGTGATGTTCGAGCAGGATTCGCAGCTGCGCGAGCTCGCGCAAATTCTGGATCGAGACGGGAGCGACCTCAAACCCGCGCTGGCCCTCGGCAACCACAAAGCCTTCCGAAGCCAGCCGGTTGAGGATCTCGCGCAGCGTCGAAACGCTGAGGCCGTAATCCTCCTTCATCGAGTCGAGCTTGAGCCGTCCCGACGGATTGAGCACGCCGAAGATGATGTCGGAGCGAATGCGGTGATAGCCGCTGTCGCCGGCCGACATCGGGGACTGGGGCTGCTCCATGATCGTCAATGTCTATCCCGCTTTTGGACCTGCAAAGGCTGACGCGACTCGCCGGTGAGCATAGCCGCGAATGGCGGTCTTTGCCGCAAGCTCCAATCACATGATGAACTAGATTATATCATATATTTCTAAGATTATAATTTGACAATGATTTCGTTATATGGTTTCCACCGAAAAGGACCGACCAGACATCAAAAATAGCGGCAACAAGCCGCGGCTGGCATCGGATCGCTAGGGGAGGATGAGATGAAGCTGTTTACAGTTCTGTCCGCGGCCGTGCTTGGCGGGGCGCTTTTGGTCGGCACCGCATCCGCGCAGGAGGTCCAGGAGCGGACCATCCGCTGGGGACACCTCAACAACACCGATCATCCCGTCAGCTTCGGCGTGCAAAAATTCGCGGAAATCCTGCTCGCCAAGAGCGGCGGCAAGCTGAAAGTCCGTGAGTTCGCTTCATCCCAGCTCGGCAACGAGCTGCAGCAGCAGTCGGCGCTGCGCGGCGGTACGCAGGAGATGCTGTCGGCTTCCACCACCTCGCTCGCAACGGTCATTCCGGAATTCGGCCTGCTCGACTTCCCGTTCATCGTCAACACCACCGATCAGGCCGATGCGCTGGTCCAGGGCGCATTCGGCAAGGCGATGATCGACGCGCTGCCGCAGCGCGGACTGGTCGGGCTCGGTTATTGGGGGCTCGGCTTCCGCAACGTCACCAACAGCAAGCATCCGATCGCCAAGCTGGAAGATTTCGCCGGCCTCAAGCTGCGCGTGATCCCCAACCCGGTCTATCTGGAGTCCTTCAGCGCCTTCAAGGCCAACCCGATCCCGATGGCGTTCGGTGAGCTCTATTCGGCGCTGGAAACGCGCACGGTCGATGGCCAGGAAAATCCCTACACCGTGATCCTGTCCAACAAGTTCTTTGAGGTCCAGAAATACGTCTCCGCCACCGGCCACACCTTCACCGAGAACATCATCATCGTCAGCAAGATTTTCTGGGACAAGCTGTCGCCGGCCGAACAGAAGATGATGCAGGAAGCCTACAACGAAAGCCGCGCCTACCAGAAGGAACAGACGCGGCTGCAGACCGAAAAGGCGCTCTCCGAATTGCAGGCCAAGGGCATGACGTACAACGCGGTGGCGCCGGAAGAGCTGGAGCGCATGCGCAAAGCCGTCCAGCCGGTGGTCGACAAGATTTCTGCGGCCCTCAAGCCTGATACGGTCAAGCTGTTCAACGCGGAGCTTGATCGCGTCCGCAAAGAGGTCAAGTGACGCGCCGCTGATATCGGCGAAGCAGGGCCGGTATCCAGCGGCCCTGCACGAACTCCAGCTCCAGACGGCGCCGATGGGACGGATACTCGACCTCTATTGCGCGTTGCTCAAGGGCGTGATCGCGCTGTGCCTCGCGGTCATGGTGGTGCTGGTGTTCGGCAATGTGGTGCTGCGCTACGGCTTCAATTCCGGCATCACGATTTCGGAGGAATTGTCGCGCTGGATGCTGGTGTGGCTGACGTTTCTGGGCGCCATCGTCGCCGTGCGCGAGCATTCGCATCTCGGCGTCGATACGCTGGTGCGGATGCTGGGACCCCTGGGAAAACGCATCTGCTTCGTCATCAGCTACTGCCTGATGCTGTATGCCGACTGGCTGCTGCTGGCGGGTAGCTGGCGCCAAACCATCATCAACATCGACGATCGCGCGCCGGCGACCGGCCTGTCGCTCGGCATTTTCTATTTCGTCGGCGTGATCTTCGGCGTCTCGGTCGGAATCATGCTGCTCTATGATTTGTTCCGCGTCGTCTCCGGCCAAGCCGGCGAATCCGAGCTGGTCGCCGTCAAGGAGGAGGACATCTGATGGCATCGCGGGGGCGCCGCACATGACCATCGCGGTCTTCACCTTCTCGTTGCTCGGCGCCATGGCGCTCGGCATGCCGATCGCCTTTGCGCTACTCATCTGCGGGATCGCGCTGATGAGCACGATCAACATGTTCGATTCCCAGATCGTGGCGCAGAACATCATCAATGGCGCCGACAGTTTCCCGCTGATGGCCATTCCCTTCTTCATGCTCGCCGGCGAGATCATGAACAAGGGAGGGCTGGCCAGGCGCATTGTCAATGTCGCCCTCGTTGCGGTCGGACATTTCCGCGGCGGCCTTGGCTATGTGACGATCCTCGCGGCCTGTATCCTCTCATCGCTATCGGGATCGGCCGCGGCCGATGCCGCCGCGCTCGCAGCCGTGCTGGTGCCGATGATGGTGGCGGCCGGACACAAGAAGATCTACGCGGCAGGACTTGTGGCTGCGAGCGGCGTGATCGGTCCCGTCATTCCTCCCAGCATCGGCTTCGTCATCTTCGGCGTCGCCGCCGGCGTGTCGATCTCCAAGCTGTTTCTCGCCGGTATCTTTCCGGGGCTGATGATTGGTGCCGGCTTGTGCGTCGCCTGGTGGTGGGTGGTCCACAAGGAAAACCTGGTGCCGCCGCCGCGGGCGTCATTCAAGGAAGTTGCCCACGCCGTGATCGACGGCTTCTGGGCGCTGATGCTGCCGGCGATCATCATCGTCGGCTTGCGTTTCGGCATCTTTACGCCGACCGAGGCCGGCGTTGTTGTCGCGGTTTATTCGCTGTTCGTGACCACCTGCATTTATCGCGAACTGAAATTCTCGCAGCTGTACGGCGTCTTCGTCTCCGCCGCCCTGACCACCAGTATCGTGATGTTCCTGGTGGCGGCGGCGCTGGTCTCTTCCTGGCTGATCACGGTGTCGGAGATTTCAGCCCAGGTGGTCGACCTCCTGAAGCCCTTCATGGGCAACAAGACGCTTTTGATGTTCGCGATCATGGTCGTCGTGGTCATCGTCGGCACGGCGCTCGACATGACGCCGACGATCCTGATCCTGACGCCGATCCTGATGCCGATCGTCAAGGCGGCCGGCATCGACCCGGTCTATTTCGGCGTGATGTTCATCATCAACAATTCCATCGGCCTCATTACGCCGCCGGTCGGTATCGTGCTGAACGTCGTTTGCGGGGTCTCCAGGATCAGCATGGAAGATATCATCAAGGGCGTCTGGCCGTTTATGATCGCCCAGCTTATCGTGCTGTTTCTGTTGGTGCTGTTCCCGGCATTGGTGACGGTCCCGGCCAAATGGCTTGCCGGCTAAAAGCGGCATCAAGCGTAGAAGGGGGAGCCTCGATGGCCACCAAGATCATGATCCTGAACGGACCCAATCTGAATTTCTTGGGGATCAGGGAGCCGCATATCTATGGCCCGACCACGCTCAAGGAGATCGAGGCGAGCTGTGAGGAAGTGGCGAAATACCTCGGGGTCACGGTCTCGTTTCACCAGTCCAATCTCGAAGGCGAACTGGTCAACTGGATCCAGTCGGCGCACGGCAATTATGATGCGATCATCATGAACCCGGCGGCCTATTCGTTCACCTCGATCGCGCTGATCGACGCGCTGAAAATATTCGAAGGCCCGAAGATCGAGGTCCACATCTCCAATATTCATGCGCGGGACGAACTGCACCGGCATTCGATCACGTCGAGCGCGTCCACCGCCGTGATCTGTGGTCTCGGTCCTTACGGCTACATCGCGGCGATGCTGGCTGCCGTTCAAAAGCTCGGGAAGCTGCCGGACGCCGTTCCCGCCTCGTTGCATGGCCTCAAGGGGAGATAGCACATGCGCGGCGCAGGCTTTCTGGCGATCTGGAGCGACGTCGAGCCCGACCATCTCACCGACTACCGGCACTGGTTGACGCGGGAGCACACCACCGAGCGTGTGACGACCAAGGGTTTCCTCGGCGTCCGGGTGTTCCGCGCCACGCGGACTGACATCGCCAGGTTCTTCATTCTCTACGAACTGGAAGCCCCCGAGGTGCTCGACGGGCCGGCTTATCTGGCGCGGCTCAACGCCCCGACGCCGTGGTCGCAGCGCACCATGCCCCGGCTCGGCAATTTCATTCGCGGCGGCGGCGTCATGACGGCCCGCGCGGGTCGCGGCGAGGGATCGACCATCGCCGCGCTGCGCGTCGAACGTCTGCCGGAGAAACCGCAAGCATTCGCCGACGCCCTCGTCGCGCTCGACGGCATTGCCGCGGTGCAGATCGGGGTGACCGATCTGGCGCGCACCTCGGTGCCGACGGTCGAGAAGGGCATGCGGAAGGATGAAGGGATTTTTGCCGGCCTCCTGATCATCGAGGCGCTTGACGAGACGGCGCTTGGTGGCGCATTGCGTCGAGCAACTGAAATGGCGCCGGACTTGTTCAGCAGCGGCGAGCCGGAGGTCTATCAAGGCATGTTCGCACTCGACGCCCGTATCGCAGATTTTGAATAATGCCGTCGTTCTCGCTCGCCGCGCTGACCGTCCTCGATCTGGCGCCGCCGGCGCTGATCGACGTCGCCGCAGCCTGCGGCTATGACGCCGTCGGGATTCGCCTGCTGCCCGCGATGCCCGGCGGCATCGCCTATCCGCTGGATGACAAAGCGAGCCTGAAGGAAACGCTGGGCCGGCTGGACGCGACCGGCATCAAAGTAGCCGACCTCGAAGTGGTCGCGCTGCGGCCTGAAACCGAGATTGCCGGCTTCTCCGCCTTCTTCGAGACCGGTGCGCGGCTCGGCGCCAAGCACATCCTGGTCGCGGGTTACGATCCTGATCTCGCCCGGTTCAGGGATAGCTTTGCGAGATTTTGCGAGACCGCCGCCCCATATGGGCTGACGGCCGATCTCGAATTCATGCCCTGGACCTATGTCCCCGATCTGGCGACGGCCAACAGCATCGTCGCGCCGATGGGGCAGGCCAATGCCGGCATCCTGGTCGATGCGCTGCATTTCGACCGGTCGAGGAGTTCAACCGCCGAACTTGCGCGCGTGCCCGTCCACCGGCTGCATTACTGGCAGTTATGCGACGGCCCGGCCGAGCGGCCCGCCACGAACGAAGAGCTGATCCATGCCGCCCGCCATGAGCGGATGTTTCCCGGGGAGGGCGGCATCGACCTCGTGTCGCTGGCGCGCGCCATGCCGGCGGATATCACCATCAGCCTCGAAGTCCCGACCGCCGAGCTTGCCAAGACCATGGGAGCAAAGGATCGCGCCCAGCGCGCGCTGGATGCTGCCAAGGCCGTGATCGCGGCGGCCAAACTCTGAGAACGACCCTAAGAAAGCGTTGATAAGGTCATTTGCGCCGATCGAACATGGGAGTATCTCTCAGGTTCACCTTCGGAGTTGCTGCACATGATGACGCTGCGCCAGGTCGAGGTTATCAGGGCCGTGATGATCACCGGCACGATCGGCGGGGCGGCAAAACTGCTCAACGTGTCGGCGCCGGGCATCAGCCGGCTGGTGAAATATACCGAGCGCTCGCTCGGTATCCGCTTCTTCCAACGGCAGAACGGGCGCTATTTCCCGACCTCCGAAGCGCATAACATTTTCGAGCAGATCAACGGCGTCTACAAGAAGGTCGACGACCTCACCGAAATCATTTCAAAGATCGGGCGCGGCACGCTGTCGGAACTGCGCATCGGCTCGGTGCCGAGCATTTCCCAGATCATGGTGCCGCGCGCGATCGAGCGCATCCGTCGGCGCTACCCCGATCTGCACATCGACATCAACATCCTCAAGATCGAGGAGGCGATCGACTACCTGTTGCTCGGCAAGGGCGATTGCGTCGCCATGAGCTATCGGCTCGACCACCCCGGCCTCGATTTCATGCCGCTGGCGTCAGGCGAATTGTTCTGCATCGTGCCGCAGGGACACGAGCTCGCGGGACGAAAGCAGGTCACCGCCGCGGAGATCATCCGCTATCCCCTGATCGGCATCGACCCCAACGACCCCTACGGGCGCATCATGGCCGAGATCTTCGCGCGCAATAAATTGTCCTACGACATCACGATCCGGGCGCGGTTCGGCACCACGGTCTGCGCGCTGGTCAAGGCGGGGCTCGGGATTGCCGTCATCGATCAGTTCACCGTGGCGCATGGCGGCTATCCCGGCGTCGAGATGCTTCGGATCGTGGAGCCCACCCGGTTCGACACGTATATCGCGGTGAAAAGAGGCGCCTCGCTCTCGCTGCATGTCGAGCATTTCATCGAATGCCTGCGGTCGGAAATGCGGGCGCTGGAGCCGAGCCGGAAGAGTCCGGCGACGGCGGCATCGCGCGGCCGCAAAAAATAACATCAAGTTATGTTTGTGGAATAAATGGGTAATTGTGTTATCTGGCGAAGGCGGTATCGTTTGCGCGGTTTTGGTGCTCTAAGCCGCGCAATCCCATGTTGATACTGCGAGACCCTAGCGACGTGTCCAAACGCCCAGCTTCGATCGGTCAAAAGTTTCTCACCGGCCTGATCGGAGCCCCGATTGCGCATTCGGCGTCGCCGGCGATGCACGAGGAGGCGGCCGCTGCCCTGGGTATCCGGTGTCACTATCAACTGATCGAGGTCGCGGGCCAGGGCACGGCTGAACTGCGCACGTTGCTCGACAGCATCAAGCGCATCGGTTTTGCCGGGGTCAACGTGACGTTTCCCTACAAGGAAGCGGTGCTGCCCCTGCTCGACGATTTGTCGCCGGCCGCGCGTGAGATCGGCGCGGTCAATACGGTTGTCGTCAGCGGCAGCCGGCTGGTCGGATACAATACCGACGCTACGGGGTTCGAGCGTGCGGTCGCCAATCTCGTGAAGGCATCCGGTCATGGCCCCGTTGCCCTGATCGGCGCCGGCGGCGTCGGCAAGGCGATTGCGCATGCGCTCGCGGCGCTCGGTGTCGCCGAACTCAGCATCTTCGATACCGACCGCGCCAAGGCCGAACAGATTGCTGCGCAGTTGCGCGGTCGCCAACCGGTGCGGATTGCGCAAACCGTGGAAGACGCGCTGCGCGGTGCCGTGGGCGTGGTTAACGGAACGCCGATCGGCATGCTGCCGGATCGCGGCACGCCGGTGCCGGAGGCGCTGTTGCGTCGCGACATCTGGGTGGCCGACGCGGTCTATTCGCCGCTCTGGACGCCGCTGCTGACCGCGGCCAAAGCCAAGGGCGCCGAGATCATGACCGGGCGCGACCTGGCGATCCACCAGGCCGCGGACGCCTTCGAGTTATTTACGGGAATGACGCCGTCGATTGTCGAAATGGGAAATGCATTCGACGGCGTGATGGCAAGACGCTACTCTGCGACATCGGACGCGTAGCCGGTCACAAGTCTCGCGTCGGCAAGATCAAAAGATCCAAGATCAAAAGATCACAGATCAACACAACAGGGGATGGAAATGAAATCAGGAATTTTGGCAGGTATCCTGCTCGCGACCATGACGGCTGCCGCGGCGTTCGCGCAATCCGGCGCTCCCATCAAGCTCGCCAATGTGGCCGAACTGTCCGGCGGCGGCGCCACGGTCGGCACCAACTGGAAAAACGGCATCGATCTTGCGATCGAGGAAGTCAACGCCAAGGGCGGCGTACTCGGCCGCAAGCTGGAAGTCACCCACGCCGATTCGCAATCCAACCCCGGCGTGGCGCGCGCCCAGGTCCAGAAGGCGCTCGACGGCGAGCCCTACGTCCTGCTCGGCCCCGGCTATTCCGGATCGGTCAAGGTCACGGCGCCGCTCGCGGCCGAAGCCGGCATCGCCCAGATCATGGGCGGCGAGGCCGCCGAACTGACGCAGGGCGGCAACAAATTCCTGTTCCGCACCTCGTTCGGCCAGCAATCCTCGATGCCGAAGGTCGCCAAATACATCAACGACGAAGTGAAGGCGAAATCGGTTGCGATCGTCTGGGTGAATAATGATTTCGGCCGCGGCGGCCGCGACGTCATCACCAAGGAATTCGCCAAGCTCGGCGTCAAGGTTGCCGCCGACCTCTCCACCGAAGCAGGTCAGGCCGACTTCGCCGCCGACGTCAGCAAGATCAAGGCCGCTGCGCCCGACGCGGTCTTCATCTATCTGAACGAAGAGGAAAGCGCCCGCATCCTGAAAGAGCTGAAGCGTCAGGGCGTGACCGTGCCGCTGATCGGCGAAACCACGCTGGTCGGCCAGAAGGTGGTCGAACTGGCGGGCGACGCGGCGAACGGCGCGCGCGGCCATGTCGGCCTCACCACCGATGCGCCGGTCGATCTGATCAAGGCGTTCCGGGAAAAGTTCGTCAAGAAGTACAACTACGTCCCTGACCATAACGGCCTCAAGGGCTATCTGGCGATCTACATGATCAAGGCCACCACCGAGAAGATGGGCAAGGTCGATTCCAAGGCGTTCGCCGACAATCTCCATGGCCTCACCATCAAGGCGGCCAGCGAGCCCGGCATCCTGATGGATGCGACCTTCGACAAGAACGGCGACATCGATCGCCAGGGTTTCCTGGTCGAGATCGTCGATGGCAAGCAGGTCATCAAGCAGGTGCTGCCGAAGTTGAACTGAGGTCTTTGAGGGAAGTCGGGACCTCATCCTGAGGAGCTTGCCAGCGGGTCCGCGCCATGGCGGCCCGATCATAAACTCCGCAAGCGTCTCGAAGGATGCAAGCAAGGTGGTATCGCGTCCATCCTTAGAGGCGCGCGCAAGAGCGCGCTCCTCGACATGAGGTCGAAGTAAAGGTCAGGGTAAAGGCATGTCCAATCTGCTTGATCTTCTGATAGCGGGACTGGCGACGGGCGCGATCTATGCCATCGTCGCGGTCGGCTTCACGCTGCTGTGGCAGACGTCGCAGACCATCAATTTCGCGCAGGGCGAATTCGTCATGCTGCCGGCGTTCCTGATGCTGGCGGCGATGCACGTCGGTGCTCCGTTCTGGCTCGCGATCGTCATCGGCATGCTGCTGTCGCTGCTGCTGCTCGGCCTCGGCTTCAAGATGCTGCTGGTCGATCCGATGCTACGCCACGGCGTGCTGCCGCTGGCGATCGCGACCATGGCGCTGGCGATCGGCATCAAGGAGGCCGTGAAACAGTTTTTCAGCGCCGAAGCCTCGCCGTTTCCCTCCATCGTGCCGGCTGGCGATATCTCGATCCTCGGCCGCCAGGTCGCGTTGCAAAGCGTCGGCGTGCTCGCGCTCGCCATCGCCGCTGTGGTCGGATTGACCATGCTGTTGAACCGCACGTCCATTGGCCATCAGATGCAGGCAACCGCACAAAACCCGACGGTCGCCCGCATCATCGGCATTCCCGTCGAGCGGATGATCCTGCTGACGTTCCTGATCAACGCCTTTCTGGTGGCGCTGGCCTCGCTGCTGATCACACCGATCTATCTCGCCAAATTTTCCAGCGGCGAAGTGCTGGGCCAGGCGGCGTTCATTGCCGCGATTGTCGGCGGGTTCAACCAGGTGCGCGGTGCGATCGCCGGCGGCTTGCTGATCGGCGTCGTCGACAATCTCGCGGCGGCCTATGTCTCGACGCAATATCGCGCGGCCGTGCCGATGGTGCTCTTGATCCTCATCATCCTGCTTCGTCCGCAGGGACTGCTGGGCCGCGCCGAGGAGCGTACGGTATGAGCCTGTTCAATCGATATTGGCGCGTCGCGCTCGGTGTGGTCGTGATCGCGGCTCTGATCATCGCGCCGATGTACCTCAATCGCTACGGCCTGTTCATCCTGAGCCAATGGGCTGTCATGACCATCGCCGCGATGGGGCTCAACCTGACACTGGGCTATGCCGGCCAGGTCTCGCTGGCGCAAGGCGCCTTTGTCGGCATCGGCGCCTATTCCGCGGCGATCATGACGGCGAACGGGATGCCACTGATCGCGGGGCTCGGCGTTGCCATCGTCCTCTGCTTCGCGATCGGCTGGATCCTCGGCTATCCGGCGCTGCGGGTGCAGCATCATTATCTTGCCTTCGTGACGCTGGCGTTTTCCACGCTCGCCTTCCTGGTGTTCCGCAACGAGAGCTGGCTCACCAACGGCATCTACGGCATCAGCAACATTCCGCGCCCGACGATTCTGGGTTATCCGACCAACCGGCCGTTGCCGTTCTATTATGTCTGCCTCGGCTCGCTCGCCCTGGTGTCGTTCGCGACCTGGTGGCTGATCCGCTCGCCCTGGGGCCGCGCCTTCGTGGCCCTGCGCGAAAACCCGGTGCGGGCGCTCTCGCTCGGCATCGATACACGGCGCTACACCTTGATGGCGTTTGCGATCGGCTCGGCGCTCGGCGGCGTCGCCGGCACGCTGTATGCGCCGCTGACGCAGTACATTGACCCGGTGCCGTTCAACCTCTCGCTTTCGCTCGATCTCTTGATGATGGTGATCGTCGGCGGTTCGGGCTTCTTCTTCGGCCCGTTCCTGGGCGCGATGATCGCGGTGCTGCTCCCCGAATGGCTGCGCTTCACCCAGGGCTATTACCTGATGCTCTACGCGGTCGCCGTGATCCTGCTGCTGATCTATTCGCCGACCGGCATTCTCGGAATCATCGATCGTTATCTCACCGAGCGGCGCACCAAGGCCGCCTCCGCGCTGCGCGCGGTTGCGAAATCAGGACTGGAGCCGGCGCCATGACCGCGGTTCTCGAAATCAGCGACATCAAAAAGAATTTTGGTGGCATCAAAGCGGTCGATGGCGTCAGCTTCGACGTGCAGGAAGGCGAAATCCTCGGCCTGATCGGCCCGAACGGCTGCGGCAAGTCGACCTTGTTCAATTGCATTCTCGGCCAGTTGCAGCCGAGCGCCGGCGAAGTGAAGGTCGATGGCAAGGTCGTCACCGGGTTTCGGCCGTCGGATTTGAACCGGCTCGGCGTCAGCCGCACCTTCCAATTGCTTCAGGTGTTTCCAAAATTGTCGGTGCGGGAAAATCTCATCCTCGCGGGCCAGGAGCACCAGGGCAACATGCTGTCGCGGCTGCTGGGTCCATCGGATGCGGGCCTCAGCAAGGCGGCCGATCAGATGATCGAGTTTTTCAAGCTCGGCCATCTCGCCGGTGAACTGGCCGGCGGATTGTCCTACGGGCAGCAGAAACTGCTCGATGCGGCCATGGCCTTCATGGGCGGGCCGCGGCTGGTGCTCCTCGACGAGCCGGCCGGCGGCGTCAATCTGACGATGCTCGGCGATTTGAAAGCGCGGCTGGCCGAGATCAACCGCGAGAAGCGCGCCACCTTCGTCGTGATCGAGCACAACATGGAATTCGTGATGTCGCTGTGCTCGCGCGTGGTGGTGATGGCGGAAGGCAAGGTGCTGGCGATCGGTACGCCCGCTGAAATCCGTGCCAACAGCGCCGTCATCGACGCGTATCTCGGTCACTGAACCGGTGGATGAGGGAACACGGATGAGCGAACCCATTCTCGACGTTAAAGGCCTGGTCGGCGGCTACGGCAAGATGACCATCCTCAACGGCACCAGTTTTTCGGTACCGGCGGGCACCATCACCACGGTGATCGGGCCGAACGGCGCCGGAAAATCCACCGTGTTCAAGGCAATCTTCGGCCTGCTCAAACTGCGCGAAGGCAAGATCATCTTCAAGGGCCGCGACGTCACCGGCCTCAGCCAGCGCGAACTGCTCACATCCGGCATCTGCTACGTGCCGCAGGGCCGCAACATCTTCCCGGAACTGTCCGTGCGCCACAATATCGAACTCGGCGCGGTGGTCGCGGGACGCGATATCCCCGATCTGCCGGCGCGCATCGAAGCCGCGCTCGATCGATTCCCGATTCTGCGCAAGAGAGCAACGCAACAGGCGTCCACGCTGTCGGGCGGCGAACAGAAGCAGCTCGAAATCGCGCGCGGGCTGTTGCTCAATCCGCAATTGATGCTGGTCGACGAGCCGTCGATCGGGCTGTCCCCGCTCATGATCCGGCAGACGTTCGGCATCCTGCAGGATTTGCGCGACCGCGGCGTCTCCATTCTGCTGATCGAGCAGAACGCCCGGTCGGCGCTCGAGATCTCGGATTACGGCATCGTGCTCGAACTCGGCCAGACCCGCCTCGTCGACAGGGCCGACAAGGTGCTCAGCAATCCCCGCGTCGGCCAGCTCTTTCTCGGCGGCGCGATCGATCAGCCATCCGCATAATCACCAGCAAAAATTACGGGGGAACGGAACGATGTCGATCACACCGGGCAAACTCATTTGGGCGGCCCTGTTGCTCGCTGCCTGCGGCCAGATAACGCCGGCCTTGGCGCAGCAACTTCCCTGCGACGATGGCATCAAGACGGCATTCAAGCCCGACGCCGACACCACGGTCGTGGCGGTTCGCCAGGTGAAGAAGGGCGAGGAATTAAAGGCGCCCGATGCGCCGCAGCCGGTGACGGCGGCGGCAGACATCTGCCTGGTGAAACTGCTGGTGGGTCCCGGCGCCACCGCGGAAAAGGACAAGACCGCGCGCTCCTATTCCGAGGGCATCGGCATCGAGGTCTGGCTCCCGGCGCCTTCCAACTGGAACGAGCGCATCCGCAATTATGGCGGCGGCGGATGGGTCGGCGGCGGACATCGCTATGCCGATCAGATCGGCAGCAAGGTCCCGGCCATCGTCAACGCCAATATCGGCTATGCGTCGGGCACCACCGACGCCGGACAGCCCTGGTACCAGGACGGCTCGTTCACATTCCTCTCCGACGGCAAGCTCAATGCCGAGTCGCTGCGCGATTTCTCGGTGCGCGCGATGGTGGAGCAAGCCAACAAGACCAAGGCGCTGGCCAGCCTCTATTACGGCAAGGCGCCCAAATACACTTACTATGACGGCCATTCCCAGGGCGGCCGGCAGGGCATGAAGGTCTTCCAGGAATACCCTGAACTCTACGATGGCTATCTGATCGCCCAGCCCGCGCCGAATATCGCGAAGTTCGGAACGTCCGGGTTGTATCCGCAGATCGTGATGAAGACCGAGCTCGGCTTCACGTCCGTGAACAAGGCCGAAGCCAAGGCCTTTGCCGCCAAGGTCGCCGCCGCCAACCAGCGCGCCGTCGCCGCCTGCGACACCGCCGGGCTCGGCTTCCTGCTCGATCCCTTTGCCTGCAACTACAATCCCGCACGCGACGCCGCGGCGCTGTGTGTTGGTGCTAACGGCGAAGGCGTGACCGGCAGCAATCCGGATGCCGCGACCTGCATGAGCGCAAAGGAGGCGATGGCGCTGAACCGGATCTGGTACGGCGCCACACCGGATGGCAGTTTCGACGCCGCGCAGACATCAGACAGCCGCAGCGGCAAGTCGCTCGGCCCCAAACAAGTCTGGTGGGCGTTCACCCGCGGGACCGGCATCGGCAATCAGATCACCAGCGCCAGCGCTGACAGCGTGGCCCAGGCGATGCAGGACGTCAGCTATGCCGCCGACGCCAGCGCGACAGCGGCGGTGCCGATCACCAACGCTTCGACAGCCGTGCGCAACAAATGGCTCGAACTCGATTATGCCGGTTTGGCCGACGCCGTCGGCAAGAACGTCGCGCTGCAGCCGACGCTGTTCAGCAACCTCATCACCGACAAGGCTGACCTGGCAAAACTGCGCGACCTCGGCCGCAAGGTGGTGATCTGGACCGGCCTCGTCGACGATGCGATCCCGCCGGCCGGCAACATCAACTATCATGAGCGCGTGCTGGCCGCGATGGGCGGGCACGCCGAGGTGGCGAAGTTCATGCGGATGTATCTGGTGCCGGGTGCCGCGCACTCTTCGCAGGGCCGGGCCTACACGGTCGGCGGCAAGAACGACACCGTGCCAATGCCTAAATTGCCCGGCAATGCCAACCAGACGCCGACGCGCGAGCAGGACCAGTTCTTCACCGCGCTGGTCGATTGGGTCGAGAAGGGCGACGCGCCCGGCGACATCCTGCTGACGTCGCGCGACAAGAGTATCAGCTATCCCGTCTGCGTTTATCCGCTACATACGACCTGGAACGGTAGCGGGCCAGTGACGCAGGCCACGAGCTTCAGCTGCAGGTAGAGTAACGCGGATCGATGTGTTAGCTGATAGGAGCGGCGGGGCGTGATCGCGCCGCCGGGAATGTCAGAAGCGATCGACCATGAGCGAACCACAAGCGGCAACAGGCGCGCGGACGCACGAAGTGCTGGGCCTGCTCGGCTTCCTCCTGGTCGCCACCGCCCAGGTCTCCAACATGATCCTGGCGCGCGGCGTGGCCGGCAGCGTTCCTCCGTTCTCGATCGCGTTCTTCCGCTGGAGCATCGTGGCGCTCGGCCTGCTGCCGGTCGTCGTGATGGCGCTGCGCGAGAAGCCCGCAGCGTTGCGCGGGCAGTGGCCGGGCATCGCGCTGGCCGGCTTTCTCGGCATGTTCATCTGCGGCGGTCCGGTCTATGTCGCCGGGATCACCACGTCGGCGATCAACCTCGCGCTGATCATGGCGCTGTCGCCGATCGCCGTGCTGCTGTTATCCTTTGCCACGGGGCGGGAATCCATTGCCCGCAGGCAAATCATTGGCATGGCGGTCGCGCTGGCCGGCGCGCTCTTGATCATCACCAAGGGACAGGCTTCGGTCGGGACGGGCCTCTCCACCGGCGATCTCCTGGCGCTGCTCGCGATGCTGGGCTGGGCCGGATACACCTTGATGCAAAATCGCGTCGGCCAGGGCGTCAGCTTCCTGGCGCGGATCGGCCTGTTCGCGGCGGCCGGCGCGCTGTTCTCGCTGCCGTTTGCGCTCCATGAGATCTGGCAGGCGCCATCAGCCGCCTTCACCGGCCGCGCCCTGCTGGTCTATTTGTTCGCGGGCCTCGTCCCCGGGCTGTTTGCCTATGCGGCCTATGCCTTTCTCGGCGCGCGCTTCGGCGCGGTATCGACTTCGCTCAGCCTCTATCTCGGCCCGATCGTCAGTGCTGCCCTGTCGATCCTCTTTCTCGGCGAGGCGCCGACAATCATCCATCTGATCGGCGGCGCGCTATCGCTTGGCGGCATGTATTTGTGTTTGCAGGCCAAACCAGGCGAGGCGAGATAGTCTCTATTCAATCACCGCATGGTCCGGCGCCACCGACTGGGCGCGCAGCGTCGCCTTGGTCGAACCGATCATGATGGCCAGCGGGATCGATACCAGAACGAACAGCATCACCAGCTGGTAGTCCTGCGAAAAGGCGATAATCTGCGACTGCGCCTTGACCATGGCGTCCGCCATGGCGCGGCCGGTGTCGGTGGTAAGATCGATCATGCCGCGCACATTGGGCATCTGCAGGGCGTGGTTGAACGGGTTGATATTTTCCGACAGCCCCGCATAGACCCGCCGCGATCCCTCGGTCAGCTGCGAGATCACGATCGAAATGCCGACCGAGCTCGCGACATTGCGCATCAATGTCAGCATCGAGGTGCCGTCGGTGCGCAGGTGATTGGGCAGCGTGAGGAACGCCACGGTGGACAGCGGCACGAACACCAGCCCAAATCCGAAACCCTGCAGCACGCTGATCGCGACGATCTCGGTGACGCCGGTTTGGTCGGTCCAGCCGGTCATGTAGAACAGCGAAATTGCCGTGATGCTGAGGCCGGTGATGATCAGGTTGCGCGCCTCGACAAAGCGCATCATTCGGCCGACCAGCATCATCGCGACGAAGGTGCCGCAGCCGCGGGTCGCCAGCAGCACGCCGGCGGTGATGATGGGATAGCCGATCACGTTCTGCAGGAACGGCGACGACAGCGCCATGGTCGAGAACAGCACCAGGCCCATGACCGCCATGAACACGCAGCCGCCGACGAAATTCTTGTCCTTGAACAGCGCGAACTGGATGAACGGCTTCGAGGTCGTGAACGAATGCGCCAGGAAATAATAGAAGCCGATGCCGGCGATGATGAACTCGGCGATGATCTCGTTGGATTCCAGCCAGCCGAGCTGCTCGCCGCGGTCGAGCGCCAGCTGCAGCGATCCGATCGCGACCGCGAGCGCCGTGAAGCCGAACCAGTCGAAGCGCAGGTCCTGGTCCTTTCCGGTCTCGTCCATGAAGATCACGAGGCCGAGCACGGTGAAGATGCCGAACGGCAAATTGACGAAGAACACCCAGTGCCAGGAATAGGTTTCGGTCAGCCACGCACCCAGTGAAGGGCCCATGATCGGGCCCATCATCACGCCCATGCCCCAGATCGCCATCGCCTTGGCGCGCTCATGCAGCGCGTAGGAATCCAGCATCACCGCCTGCGACAGCGGCACCAGTGCCGCGCCGAACACTCCCTGCAGCAAACGAAACAGCACCATCTGGTTGATGTCCTGCGCGAGGCCGCACAGCACGGAAGCAATCGTGAAGCCGCCCGAGCAGATGATGAAGATGCGCTTGCGGCCGAAGCGGTTGGCGATCCATCCCACCGGCGCGGTCATGATCGCGGCGGCGACGATATAGGAAGTCAGCACCCAGTTGATCTGGTCCTGCGAGGCCGACAGCGAACCCTGCATGTAAGGCAGCGCGACATTGGCGATGGTGGTGTCGAGCGCCTGCATGATGGTCGCCGTCATGGCGCAGATCGTCACCATGTTCCGGCGCAGGCCGGGAACCGCAGCTGGTGTCGGGCCCGGCGCCGGCATGGTCAGTCGGTTTCGTGGTTAGCCGCCGCCGGCGTCAGGCCGAGCAGGTGCGCGAGCGAGCGGCGGTGATTGGTGTCGATGCTGGCATAGACGCTCATGCCGGCTTTCAGCTTGCGGACAAACTTGTCGTTCTTGTCGAAATAGATCCGCACCGGGACGCGCTGCACCACCTTGACGAAATTGCCGGTGGCGTTCTGCGGCGGCAGGATCGCGAATTGCGCGCCGGTGCCGGGCGAGAGCGAGCCGACCGTGCCCTTGAACACGTGGTTAGGGAAGGCGTCGACGTCGAGCGTGACGCTCTGGCCGACCGCCACATAGGTGAAATCGGATTCCTTCGGATTGGCGTCGACCCAGGGGTTGGCGACGTCGATGATTGAAAATACCGGGCTGCCCGCCATCACGAATCGGCCGAGCTGGATCTGCTCGACTTGCGTCGCGACGCCGTTCATCGGCGCGCGCACGGTGGTCAAATCGAGGTTGCGCTGGGCGTCGTCGAGCGCGGCCTTGGCCTGCATGTAGGCCGGAAATGCTTCGAGCGGCAGCTCGGGATCGCCGAGCAGCTGGTTGAGCGCGTTGGATCGTTGTTGCGTGACCAACTGGCGCTGCGCCTGTGCCGTGACCAGGGTTGTGGCGCTGTTGTCGAGATCGAGCTGTGAACCGGCCTGGCTCTTGACCAGCGAATTCTTGCGCTCGACGTCCTTTTGCTTGAGCGCGATGCCGGCGTTGACCAGTTCGATGGTCTGTCCGTACAGCTTCACATTGGCGACAAGGGTGTCGTGGCTGACCTTGGCGTCGTCAAGTTTGGAGCGCGCCTGCGCCACCGCCAGCCGGAACGGCACCGGGTCGATCTGGAACAGGGTGTCGCCGGTCGAGACCTGCTGGCCTTCCTTCACGGTCACATTGATGATCTTGCCCGACACGTCCGACGTGATCAGAACCTTCTGCGCGCCGACATAGGCATCATCGGTGGTCACGTAGCGGCCGCCATTGAGATAGAAGGTGATGCCGGCCACCGCTGACACCAAGGGCAGCACCACCAGCAGCAGGAAACGGCGATAGCGGCGCATGCCGGCCATCAGCCGGCGGCGCGGCTCCGCGGCCAGCTTCGGGCGCGGCGCCTGTTCGGCGCCCTTCTGCTCGGGGGGAAATTTGAGCACGGGATCAGCCATAGCGCTGTTCCTTCCTGGGTGGTTCGCTGGGCGGATTCTGGACCGCGTTGCGAACGTTTTCCTTGATCAGATCGAGTTGCGACAGCAGGCGGTGGGCATCGGCGGGGTTGATGCCGTCGAGCGCGGTCGCGGTGAGTTCGGAGCGCAGCCCGGCGAGCTTGCCGAGCAGCGGCCGCGCGGCCTTCTTCAAATAGAGCCGGTTGACGCGGCGGTCGGTCTCGTCGCCGCGGCGCTCGATCCAGCCATTGTCGCAGAGCTTGTCGATCAATCGCGTCAGCGTGATCGGCTGCATTTCCATCAGTTCGGCGAGTTCCGTCTGCTTCAGGCCCTCGGATCGTTCGACCTTGGCCAAAACCGCCCATTGCGCGCGGGTGATGCCATAGCGCGCCGCCTGCTTGTCGGCATAGGCGCGCATCATCCGCTGCACTTCGCCGAGCGTAAACAGGAAGTTCATGTCCACGGAACCGCGCATCGCCAGCCTCCATAAGCTTTGGATATTATAAGCTTGCTTATGAATTCCGCATGCCGGGTTAAGTGTTACCAGCTCCGCCCTCAGAACATGGCTGGTGTCTGCGGAACCACCGGGCTTTGGGATTGGGCGCCAAAATGCTACAAACCTGACGCGATGACCCTGGCAAAACCCACCTTTCCCGCCCCCGACCACGATCACGGCCGCTGCGCCGCGGACGCGATCGCGCATGCCGAGCAGGTTTGCGCCAAGCGGGCGCAGAAATTCACCCCGATCCGGCGTCAGGTGCTGCAGGCGCTGCTGTCCAGCCACCGCCCGCTCGGGGCCTATGAGGTGATCGACGAACTCGCCAAGTCGATGCCGCGGCCGGCGCCGATCACGGTCTACCGCGCGCTGGATTTCCTGATGGAGAACGGCCTCGTCCATCGCATCGAAAGCCGCAACGCGTTTCTCGCCTGTGCGCACGACCATGACGAAACCTCGATGGTGGCGTTCCTGATCTGCGACCATTGCGGCTCGGTCGGCGAAATTCCCGCGGCCCCGGTTGCCCAAAGCCTCAATGCCGCAGCGCGCGCGTCCGGCTTTGCGCCAAAGCTTTCCGTCGTCGAGATTGCCGGCACCTGCGCGCATTGTCAGAAATAAGAACGCGGCGCCAAGCCGGCCACGAGGATAAATGTCGTCCAATCCTGTGATCTCTGCCGCCGGGCGTGCCCTCACCCCGGGCGCTATCGCCTTGATGCTGATGCTGTGCCTGAGCTGGGGTTTTAATCAGATCGCGGTGAAGCTGGTATTGCCGGACGTGCCGCCGATGCTGCAGGCTCTGGTCCGCTCGCTTGGCGCGTTGCCGGTGTTGCTGATCATCGGCTGGTTTCGCGGCGTCAGATTCTTCGAGCGCGACGGCACGCTGTGGCCGGGCGTGATTGCGGGCATGATCTTCGGCATCGAATTTGTGCTGATCTACCGCGGCTTGCTGCTGACGTCGGCGTCGCGGGCCGCGGTGTTTTTGTACACGGCGCCGTTCTTCGTCGCGCTCGGCTCCTATGTCTTTCTCGGCGAACGGCTGCGCGCCTCGCAATGGGGCGGACTCGCCTTGAGTTTCGCCGGTGTGGCGCTGGCGATCGGCGTGCCCCAGGCCAATGTCGATGCCAGGGTGTTGATGGGCGACTTGCTGATTGTCGCCGGCGGTGCGCTTTGGGCGACCACGACACTGATTGTCAAGGCGACCGCGCTGATCAAGGCGCCGGCGGAAAAAGGCCTCGGCTATCAGGTGGCGATCTCGATCCCGATTCTGGCGCTGGCGGCGTGGATTTCAGGCGAAACCATCACCCATGTTCCCGGACCGCTGTCGCTGGCGCTACTGGCCTATCAGGCGTTCTGGGTCGTGGGCCTGACGTTCCTGCTGTGGTTTGCGCTGGTGAAAACCTATTCGGCCAGCAAATTGTCGGCCTTCACCTTCATCACGCCGCTGTTCGGCGTGGTGGCCGCGTATTTCATCCTGCACGACACGCTGACGATCGCGTTTGGCGTCGCCGCGCTGCTGGTCATCGCCGGGCTCTATCTCGTCAACCGGCCGGAAGCGGCAAGGGCGGAGGTAGCGCCCGATCCGAACGTGTGAGGGTGTGGAGGTGGCGGCTACAATAACAAATGTCGTCGCCCGGCTTGACCGGGCGATCCAGTACGCTGCGGCTTCTCGGTTTCTATCATCAGCGTCTCTGGAATACTGGGTCGCCCGGGCGTAGGCGAGCGGAAGCGACGCCGTTCTTCGAACGGCTATGCCGGGCGATGACACCGGTGTGTGACGGCACCTCATTCCCACGAAGTTCCGCTAATCCGTCTCGATCGGCAGCGCCTCGTCCTTGGCCCACTCGCCCATCGAGGCGTCATAGAGGGTGAGGTTGTCGTAGCCGAGCCGGTGCAGCAGGAACAGATCGATCGTCGCCGAGATGCCGCCGCCGCAATAGGCGATCACCTGCTTGTCCTTGCGCAGGCCTTGCGTCGCAAATTTCGCTTCGGCGTCCGCAAGCAGCACGAAAACGCGCGTCGAGGGATCGAGCAAGGTTGCGGCCGACACGTTGCAACTGCCGGGAATCCGGCCGGGCCGCCCATAGCGGCTCGGCTCCAGGCCCTTGTGGAACTGCGGGCCGAGCGCATTGACGACCACGGCGCTGTGATCCCTGACAGCAGCGAGCACCTCGTCCTTGCCGACGAAGAAGCCGGGTCGCGGTTTTGCCGTGAAGGTCGCCTTCTTATATCCCTTGGCGGGCCCGGTCTCGATCTCTCGCTCCTCGGCCTTCCATTTGTCGAAGCAGCCATCGAGCACGGCGACATTGTCAAAGCCGAGCGATCTCAGCATCCACCAGAACCGCGTCGCCCACATCGGCGTGCCGATCGAATAGAGCACGACGCGGCTGTCCGCACTGATGCCGTGCCGCCCGAACGCCGCCTCGAGCTGCGCGATGTCAGGCATCATGAAGCGAAGCTCGATGCCCTGTCTGGAGAATTCGCCCTGCAGGTCGAGAAAATCCGCGCCCGGAATATGGCCTGCCGCGAAGGTCTGGTCGCCGGGCACCGCGATATAGGGCGCGGTGCTGCCCTCGGGCGCCGGTTCGAGATAGGTCGTGCAATCGAACAGCCGGAGATTGGGCCGATCGAGGATTCCGGCAAGTTCCACCGTGCTGATGAGCTCCGACATGCCTAAACCTCCCGTTATTTGAACAATGCTAGGGGTTGGAACGTCACATGAAAAGCCGGGCCGCCCCGCGCAGCTCGCCCTTTCAATCCGGCGATTCCTGTCCAATATAGCGGAGAGGGAAGGCTCGGGCGTAGATGACCAGCCTTCACCGCCATGACTTTCATAAGTCATTGAAAATACAGAGATAAAGCTAAAATTCGGATGCGGCCGCTTGGCCTGTCATCGTCCCCTTGGTGAATGTCACCAAAACCTGATATTCGAGACGCCATGAACAAGCCCGAAAAACCGCCGCAAGACGACGTCGCCGGCCCCAGCGCCCGGCATAAAACCACCCAGGTCATGGTCGGCAATATCGCCGTCGGCGGGGGTGCGCCGATCGTCGTGCAGTCGATGACCAACACCGACACCGCCGATATCGACGGCACCATCGCCCAGGTCGCCGCCCTCTCGCGCGCCGGCTCGGAGATGGTCCGGATCACGGTGGACCGCGAGGAGGCCGCCGCCGCCGTTCCGCACATCCGCGACGGCCTGCGCAAGCGCGGCATCACCACGCCCCTGATCGGCGATTTCCATTACATCGGCCACAAGCTCCTGGCGGATTATCCGGCCTGCGCCGAGGCGCTCGACAAATACCGCATCAATCCTGGCAATGTCGGCTTCAAGAACAAGCGCGACACCCAGTTTGCCGACATCATCGAGATCGCCAACAAGAACGACAAGCCGGTCCGCATCGGCGCCAATTGGGGTTCGCTCGACCAGGAACTGCTCACCAAGCTGATGGACGAGAACGCGCTGCTGCCAGCGCCAAAGGACGTCCGCGCTGTGACGCGCGAAGCCATGGTGCAGTCGGCGCTGCTGTCGGCCGCGCGTGCGCAAGAACTCGGCATGCCCAAGAACCGCATGATCCTGTCGGCGAAGGTTTCCGCTGTGCAGGATCTGATCTCGGTCTATCAGGTACTTGCCGAGCGATCGGATTACGCGATCCATCTCGGCCTCACCGAGGCCGGCATGGGATCGAAGGGCATCGTGGCGTCTTCGGCGGCGCTCGGCATCCTGCTGCAGCAAGGCATCGGCGACACCGTCCGCATTTCGCTGACGCCCGAACCCGGCGGCGATCGCACGCTGGAAGTTCAGGTCGCGCAGGAACTGCTGCAGACCATGGGCTTCCGCACCTTCGTGCCGCTGGTCGCGGCATGCCCCGGCTGCGGCCGCACCACCTCGACCACGTTCCAGGAACTGGCGCGCTCGATCCAGGATTTCATCAGGGAAGAGATGCCGGGCTGGAAGACGCAATATCCCGGCGTTGAAGCGCTGAACGTCGCGGTGATGGGCTGCATCGTCAACGGCCCCGGCGAATCCAAGCACGCCAATATCGGCATCTCGCTGCCCGGCACCGGCGAAGCCCCGGCCGCCCCGGTGTTCGTCGACGGCAAGAAGTTTCGCACCCTGCGCGGCCCTTCCATCGCCGCCGACTTCAAGGCGCTGGTGATCGACTATATCGATCAGCGTTATGGCGCGAATGCCAAGACGCCGGTGACGGCGGCGGAATAGCCATCGGTGTCGTCCCGGCGAACGCTCAGATGCGCAATTGCGCATCGGGGGACCCATACCGCGTTGTGCTATCGGCTCAAGCAAGGTCGCCGACACCGCCTGTAACACCAAGTTCAGTGGTTATGGGTCCCGGCTCAAGGCCGGGACGACGAAAATTGAAATCTTGCGAGTTCGTAGCCCGGGTGAAGCAAAGCGAAACCCGGGGCTCTCTCCCAAGCTGACGTGCCGTTCCCGGGTTGCGCTTCGCTGCACCCGGGCTACGATGCTCCCAATCAATAATGATTGGGAGAAACGCCCATGAGTTCGCTTTCCAGCAAGCAGGGACCCCGCTATCGGCACATCGCCGGCGAGAGCGAGCCCTATGAGACCATCGGCGTCGAGAAGCTGACCCCGATCATCGGCGCGGAGATTTCGGGCGTCGATCTCGCTGGCTCGCTGTCGAACCGCACGATGGACGAAATCCATCGCGCGCTCGCCGAAAACCTCGTGATCTTCTTTCGCGACCAGCACATCACGCCGCAGCAGCATCTGGCGTTCGGCCGGCAGTTCGGCGAGCTGCATATTCATCCGGCGGCGCCACATGAGGGCGACGATCCCGCGTTGATGAAGATCTACGCCGACAAGGATTCACCGCGCGCCAATGGCGAGGGCTGGCACACCGATGTGTCCTGCGACGTCGAACCGCCGATGGGCTCGATCCTCTACATCAGGCAGTGCCCGCCGCGCGGCGGCGACACGCTGTTTGCCAACATGTATGCCGCCTACGAATCGCTGTCGGACCGCATGAAGGCCTATCTCGACGGCCTCACCGCGCTGCATGACGGCGAGCAGACCTATCGCGGGCTCTACGCCAATTACGGCGTTGCCGACCGCCCGGAATATCCACGCGCCGAGCATCCGGTCGTGCGTACGCATCCGGTGACCGGCAAGAAGGCGCTCTACGTCAACCGCGGTTTTACGCGCTTCCTGATCGGCGTTCCCCGCGACGAGAGCGATGCGATGCTCGCCTATCTCTATCAGCACGCCGAAAATCCGCTGTTCCAGTGCCGCTTCCGCTGGACCGAAAACGCCATCGCGTTCTGGGACAACCGCTGCGCCCAGCACCGCGCGATGTGGGATTACTGGCCGCATACCCGTTCGGGCACGCGCGTGACGGTGAAGGGCGAACGGCCGGTGTGAGCGCCGACGTTCGGCTAGAGCGTTTTCAAGCGAAGTGGACACCGGTTCGCGTGTAGAAAACGCGTCAAAACAAGAGTCTGCGTTGAACAAGAAAAAGCCCCGGACGATGCCGGGGCCTTTGATTGTCGGGGGAAGCGCCGCTCAGTACTTGGCGACGATCGGGCCGCCGAACTTGTAGTTCACGCCGACGCGCGCAATGTGATCGGTGAACTTGTGAGCGAGTTTCTTCACCACGAGATTTCCTTACATTCCAAAAAGGCGCGATGATCTAAATTACCAACGGACAGCCGGCTTCGTCTGTGACCCGAGTGCAACGGTAGCGGAAAAGTTGTCCCGCCTGGCGGGAATGGCGGGGAGATACAAGGAATGATTGTGGTCGTCGAAATGGCGAACGCGCAATCCTGAGGCAACAAAAAGCCCCGGCGTCGCCGGGGCTTTTCATGCGGGCTCCGGCGCACGGGCGACGGTGAAGGCGAGCGGCCGTTGTAGCTGACTTCTCCGTCATTGCGAGCCACCGGGCGCGCATTCGCGCGACCCGGTGGCTCGCAATGACGATGTGGAGACAATAGCCGCGACAACTCAGCCCGACGGGCAAATCAGTTCCGATTTTCGGAAGTCGTGTCAAGCCCTGAAATAAAAAATATTTCGCTTTTCCAGAAGGCAAATCAGGGGCATATGTTTGGCCATCCCGTCCCACTCAGAGGGCGTCGGCCGTCGTCACGGACGTTGGACGGGTTGCGGTGGACGCTGATGTTGCGATTGACGATCGTGGCTGAAGCGTACGGCGAAGTCGTGTGGTCCTGGCGCCCCGTTGCTGGCGTCACGTCCGTGAGGAGCCAAACGCTTCTTGCGGGCAATGGTGGCAAGAAAGCCCGTTCACCAGGGAGAGCTCGATATAAGCCGTAAAGCCATTGCGCAGGGAAGGCCGGGTGTTCTCCGCTGGACCTGTATGCTCGTGTGCACTTTGTTTTGTGCAAACCGCACGCGAGACCGCGGGTGCAGCGCGCACCCGGTCTTCCCTGCGCCCTCTCATTTCGGGGCGAAACGATTTGCAAAACTTCGGGCGCATTGCGTCGCGAGAACGCGAAGGCGCGTCTTCCAACCGCAACTGTCATCGCCCGCGAAGGCGGGCGATCCAGTATTCCAGAGACGCCGATGATAGAACCGATAAGCCGCGGCGTACTGGATCACCCGCCTTCGCGGGTGATGACAACCACTAACACTCGCGTTGACGCCCCGCGCAACCTGCGCCAAGCTTGCTCAAAACCAAAACAAAACTCCGGAGGTCACGCCATGCTCCGCGCCGAAGACAACGCCTTCCTGACCGAAAGCGGTGCGGGAACGGGGATGGGCGAATTGCTGCGCCGGTTCTGGATGCCGGTGCTGCTGTCGGCGGAATTGCCTGAGGCTGACGGCACGCCGAAGAAGATCATGGTCATGGGCGAGGAACTGCTGGCCTTCCGCGACACGCGCGGCGTGGTCGGCGTGATCGATCAATATTGTCCGCACCGCGGCGCCAATCTCTGGCTCGGCCGCAACGAGGAGTGCGGCATCCGCTGCGTCTATCATGGCTGGAAGTTCGACACGTCAGGCAATTGCGTCGACATGCCGACCTCTTATCCCGACCTGAATGCAAAGGACCTGATCAAGATCAGGTCCTATCCGGTGCGCGAATGGGGCGACATGATCTGGGCCTATATGGGCCCGGCGGATCAGGTGCCGGAATTGCCCGCGCTCGAAATGGCGCTGGTGCCGGCCTCGCACCGCTACGTCACCAAGAAATGGCAGGATTGCAACTGGGTGCAGGCGCTGGAAGGCTCGATCGATACCGCGCACTTCACCTTCGCGCATTTGAGCTTCGAGAAGGAAGAGAACGAGATCCTCGACATCAAGAAGCATTTTGTGAATCCGCTCACACGGGTTGCGACCGACCATATGCGCTGGATCGCCGAGGACCCGCGCCCTGTGATCAAGATCAGCCCGCACGCGGCCGGCCTCACCGTCGCCGGCGGGCGGCTCACCGGGTCCGACAACATCTACTGGCGCATCGCCCAGTTCCTGATGCCGGTGCATGCCTATGCGCCGAGTTCGATGCCGGGCGAGAACATTTTCGGCCAGAGTTTTGTACCGGTCACCGATACCAGTTGCTGGATCTACACCTATGCGTGGAATCCGGAGCGGCCGCTGACGCAAGCCGAGCGCGCCGGCTACGACCGCGGCAACGGCGTGATGTCGGAGGTCGACGAGAATTACATTCCGCTGCGCAACAAGGCCAACGACTATCTGATCGATCGCAAGCTGCAGAAGACCAAAAGCTACACCGGCATCAAGGGCGTCTCCGAACAGGACGCCGCGGTGCAGGACAGCCAGGGTCCGATTGCCGACCGGACGCGAGAACATCTCGGCCCGACTGATTTGGGCATCATGCATTTCCGCAAACTGGTGATGGAGGCCGCCCGCGCGCTGCAGCAGGGCGAGGCACCGCCGCATGTCGCGCGACAGGACCGCTACACCGTACGCTCCGGCGCCTGCGTCACCAGCAAGACGAAAGACCTCACCGCCGTGATGATCGAGCGCTTCGGCGATGCGGCGGGGTTCGTCGGCGGTCCCGGGCGGAATGTTGCGGCGGAGTAGGGTGGGCTGCTTGTCTCGTGTCGTCCCGGCGAACGCCGGGACCCATACGCCGCGGCCGGTGTTGTTGAAAAAGAAAGACAACGATCAGCGTGTAAAAACAATGATCGCCGGTGGCTATGGGTCCCGGCGTTCGCCGGGACGACGTGTGGATAGATGCGGGCCTACAGCGGAATCCTCCGATACTCCCGATTGCTCAAACTCGCTTCCTCCAGGTCGAGATCGCGCTCGATCCGCCGCCTCGTCTCGTCGGTGATCTTGCCGTCGCGCAGCAAGGCGTGAATGAATTTCCGCTCCGTCGAGATCAGCTCGCGTGTCAGTTCGGTGCCGGCCGCCGAGGCGTCCTCCACGTCGGGATCGAACGAATCGGGCAGCTGGTTGGTGCGGGATTCGTGCCGTGCGCGGAGCAGCTTGACGACTTCGTCGGTCAATTCGCGGTCGTTGGTGATCGCATCGAGCGATTTGAGTGCGGCATCGAGCGCCTCGCGCCGTGCCGCGATTTCGGCTTCGTGCTCGGCGATATGTTCGTCGCGGCCGGCCTGCGTCAACCCGAGCCAACGCACCACCAGCGGCAGGCCTGACCCCAGTCCGACCAGGGTGATGAAAATGACGCCGAAGGAAACGAACAGGATCAGGTCGCGATGCGGGAACGCGTCGCCATTCGGCAGCGCAAACGGCAGCGCCAGCGCCGCGGCAAGCGACACCGCGCCGCGCACGCCGGTGAAGGCGATCACGAACGTGTTTCGCCACGGAGGACTGGGATCGCGCGCCCGCAGGCGCGGGTTCAGCAGGCGCGGTAGATAGATGGCAGGAAAGACCCAGGCGAACCGCGCGACGATCACGATGACCGTGACCAGCGCGGTGGCGAACAGGATCTCGTCCAGCGGAAACGCCTTCGATTTCTCGAACAGCGAGCGCATCTGGAAGCCGGTCAGCAAAAACAGAAAACCCTCGACCAGATAGATCACGAGGTCCCAGAAGAAGATGCCTTGCAGGCGCGTGGCCGACGAAATCAGCAGCGGCCCGTTCCAACTCATATACAGCCCGCAGGCGACGGTCGCGATCACGCCGGAACCGCCGAGATGGTGCGGAATCCAGAAGGCGAGATAGGGCGTGATCAGCGACAGCGTGATCTCGACCTGCGGATCGCGCGCGCGGTGGCGCATGCGCAGGCTGAGCCAGCCCACCGCAAGACCGAACAGCAACTCGCCGACGACGATGACAGCGAACGTGCCGGTGGCCTTCGGCAGCGAGAACATGCCGGTCAGGATCGCCGCGACCGCGAAGCGATAGAGGATCAGCGCGGTCGCATCGTTGACCAGGCCCTCGCCCTCGAGCACGACCAGGATCCGGCGCGGCATGCCGAGCTTGCGGGCAATCGCCAGCGGCGCCACCACGTCGGGCGGTGCGACGATGGCCCCGAGCAGAAAGCCGACGGTCCATGGCAGCCCGATCAGGTAATGCGTCGCCGCGGCGACCGCGAAGGCGGTGAAAATCACGCAGCCGACCGCCAGCAGCGTGATCGGGCGGAGGTTGAATTTGAATTCACGCCAGCTCATGGCGACGCTGGCCGAATAGATCAGCGGCGGCAGCACCACCAGCAGCACCAGTTCCGGCGGCAGTTCGATCGACGGCATGCCCGGCACGAAGGCGAGCACGATGCCGACGAGCATCATCAGGATCGCCGACGCGACATTGATTCGCCGCGCCAGCAGGGCGGTGCCTGCCAGCACGGCGAGCAGGATCAGAAAGATCTGAAATTTGGCGTCCATGATCTCCCCAATTCGCAGGGAAACCCCTCGGACGTCAATCCGGTCGGATGGACCCGCGGACGGGGAGGCTACCCGCGCAGATCGTAGCGGTAGGACTTCGAGACGATCTTCCAGCCGTCCGAGAGCTTCATCGCCACCAGATAGTCGGTGAAGTAACGCGGCGGCAATTGGCAGCGCACCTTGATGAAGGCGGTGGACTCGTCCGAGCGGTCGATGGTGACGATGAAGTCCTCGCGCGGCTTGCCTTCAGCCTTGGCTGACGGGCGCTTGCGGACGCGATCCAGCCAGTCCGGCACGGTCAGCACCTGCAATTCGCCCTTCTCCACCCAGCGCAAATCGGCGGTGGGATCGAAGATGGCGCCGAGCTTGTCGGCATTGCCTTCGTACAGGCCGTCGAAATAATTCTGGACGACGGCTTCGACGCTCGATCGGTCTTCGCTCACAATAGTCCTCCCCAGGATGCAGGATTGTTCGAGTTGAAGTAAGCCACGAACAGATGCATTGCGCTATGGATGAGTTCAAGACCGCAGCAGGGAATTGAATCATGACGGGTTCAGCGAATTCGAATGCTCGCATTCTGACCGGAGAATGCTTCTGCGGCGCGGTGCGTTACGCCGTGGCCGATTCATTCGAATATGCCCTCAATTGCCATTGTTCGAATTGCCGGCGGACCACCGGTTCGGCGTTCAAGCCGTTTGCCGGCATCGCGCGCGACAGGCTCAGTATCACCGCGGGTGACGACAATGTGATGATCCATGGCGACGATGCCGGTCATAACGCGCACTGTCGGCGATGCGGCTCCTTGCTCTATTCGGTGGTGCGCGACGGCGCCTTCGTCCATGTCGCGATGGGTACGCTGGTCGATGCTCCCTCGATCCGCCCGTCCGCCCACATCTTCGTGGGTTCCAAGGCGCCCTGGTTCTCCATCACCGACGATTTGCCGCAGTACCAAGGTCACGTTGTCCGGGCTGAACGCCCGGAATAGGCGTAGCAATTGGTGGAACGAGGCCGGTCGGATGAGCCCGGCGTCAAACATGACCGGCCAACGGGCGAACCCGTGGCCTGTTTGCCGGATTGGCAGTAAAATGGCGGCGCGATCCGGGTCGATGCGGTTCGTGACCCAACTCACAAAGCCCGGCCCTATGCCCATGATAGGCATATCCGGTGCGAAAAAGTGCGAGGCTCCGGAAGCGTCATGATCAGGTCTGGATCTCTGAAATTGCATCGATGGGTGCTTGCCGCCGCAGCGCTGCTGGCTGTGTGCCAGCCGGCGTTTGCCGAGAAGCGCGTCGCCCTGGTGCTTGGCAATTCCGCCTACAGGAATGTCCCGCAGCTTGCCAATCCGGTTAACGACAGCGCCAAGATCGCCGCGACGCTGAAGGATGCCGGCTTCGATGTCGTCGATTCCCGCCGCGATCTCCCCGCGGCCGAAACCCGGCGCGCGCTGCGCGACTTCGCCGACCGTGCCCGGGATGCCGACATCGCCGTCGTCTATTACGCCGGCCACGGCATCGAGGTGGACGGCTCGAATTATTTGATTCCGGTGGATGCAAAACTGGAGCGCGATACGGACGTTTACGATGAGGCCCTGTCGCTGGATCGCGTGCTGATCGCGATCGAGCCGGCCAAGAAATTGCGGCTCGTCATTCTCGACGCCTGCCGGGACAATCCGTTTGCCAAGACCATGAAGCGGACCGTGGCCTCGCGCGCGATCGGGCAGGGCCTGGCCAAGGTCGAGCCGAGCAGCCCGAACGTGCTGATCGCCTATTCGGCCAAGGCCGGATTCACCGCGGCCGATGGCGACGGCCAGAATAGCCCGTTTACAGCAGCGCTGTCGCGCCATATCGCGACGCCGGGGCTCGACGTGCGCCGGGCTTTCGGATTTGTCCGCGACGAAGTGCTCAAGACCACCGGCAACCGGCAGGAGCCGTTTGTCTATGGTTCGCTGGGCGGCGAAGACGTGCCGCTGGTGCCGGCTCCGCCGAAGGCGGCGCCAGCAGCGGCAGTTGCTCCGGCGCCCGCACTCAGCGCGCAGGCCGAAGCCCGCCGTGACTACGAACTGGCGCTTCAGCTCGGCAACAAGAACGCGCTCGATGCCTTCCTCAAGCAATATCCCGACGGCTTCTATGCCAGCCTCGCCAAGCTGCAGCTCGACAAGATCGCCGCCGAGGAAATCCGCATCGCCGCAACCGAGAAGGCGCGGTTGGCCGAACAGGAGCGGGCGCGGCTTGTCGCCGAAGGGGCTCAGAGATCGGAGCAGTCGAGGGCCGAGGCTGATGTCAGGGCCGCCGAGCAGGCGCGCATCGCCGCCGAAAAGGCCAAGCAAATTGCCCAGGACCAGGCCGCGGCGGCCGAACAGAAGCGCCTCGCGGCCGAAGCACCCGCGCCCGCCAAGGAACCTGTCAAGGAAAAGGCCGTCAATCTCGCGGCCCTGCCCCCCGCATCGGCGCCGGCCGACATCACCAGATCGGTGCAGGCCGAGCTGCGCCGTGTCGGCTGCCTGACCGGCGCCGCCGATGGCGACTGGAACGCGGCTTCGCAGCGCTCGCTGACGCTGTTCAACCGCTACGCCGGAACCAGGCTTGATGCCAAAGTGGCCAGCGTCGACACGCTCGATGTGATCAAGCTGAAGCCGTCACGCGTCTGCCCGCTGGTCTGCGAACATGGCTTCAGGGCCGATGGCGACCGCTGCAGCAAGATCACTTGCGCCCAGGGTTGGGTGCTCAACGACGACAATGAATGCGAAAAGCGCCGCGTCAACAAGCCGGTGGCCAAGCGCGATACCGATGATCGCCCCGAGCGACCGGTTCGGGAACGGCCACGGCCCGAGGTCAGTGCACCCAGGCCTCAAGTCTCCGGCCGGGCATCTGGCCAGGTCGTATGCGATCAGGCCGGCTGCCGTTCCGTGAGCGCCGGCTGTCGCGTCGAATACAGGGCGTTTGGCGCCGGCGGCCCCTATCCGAGCGGCGGCAATGTCGAGGTGTGTCGCTGAAAGGCCAGCTAGATCGCACTCGCGGCGATATTGACCATCAGCGCGACCAGCGCGGTATTGAACACGAACGAAATGATGCCGTGAACGGTCGCGGTGCGGCGGATGATCTTGTCGGTGATCCCGACATCGGAAACCTGCGCGGTCATCCCGATCACGAACGAGAAATAGACGAAATCCCAGTAATCGGCGTCTTCATGCTGGTCGCCGCTCGGGAACTGCAGGCCGCCCGGTTTGCCGCCGCGGTAATACTCATGCGCGTAGTGCAGCGAGAACGCCGTGTGTACCGCCGCCCATGACAGGGCGATGGTCACCGTCGCCAGCACCAGTCCCGGCGCGCTGCGGTTCGAGGCGCCGAGTTCGAACACGATGGCGGCGATGCTGGCAAACGCGCCGAGCGCCGTCAGCAGCAGAATCAGGAAACGGCCGTCGTCCTGCAGCGCCGCATTGCGGCGGATGTGCAAAATGCCGCTGCGAAGCACCATGGTGAAAACCAGCACCAGATACAGTGCGACGAAGATATCCCAGCTGACCAGCAGCCGCGTTACCAGCCGCAGTGAGCCCGGCAGCAAAAAGAACGCAACGATACCGACTGCGATCGCGATGAAGGTGCGTGGCCGCCCATAGACCACACGGAGCAGAACCGGCTTTTTCCTGAACCGGTCGACGAGCTCGTCGAGTTCCTTCTTCTGCGATGGCACGTCAGCTCTTGCGATCGGCGACGAAGCGCGACGCGGCCTTCAGCACGTCACCCTTGGCGCCGAAGATCGACAGCGCGGAATCCGCGCGCGCCAGCAAGTCGCGCACGCGCTGCTTGGCGCCGTCGATGCCGAGCTGGGTGACGAAGGTGGTCTTGCCGAGGGCCGCATCGGCGCCGGCCGGCTTGCCGAGGGCTGCGGCGTCGCCTTCGACGTCGAGCAGATCGTCGGCGATCTGGAACGCCTCGCCGAGCGCGCGGCCGTAATCGTCGAGCGCCTGATATTCCTGTTGCGTGGACTGGCCGAGGATCGCGCCGGCGATGCAGCCATAGCGCAGCAGCGCGCCGGTCTTCATCTGCTGAAGCCGCGCCACGTCGACCGGCTCGCGGTCGCCGAACCGGCCTTCGCCGGCGAGGTCGAGTATTTGTCCACCGACCATGCCGCCGATCCCTGAGGCGCGGGCGAGCGCACGGGTCAGCAGCAGGCGCACGGTGGGATCGGAATGAATCTCGTCGCGTGTCACGATGTCGAACGCCAGCGTCAGCAGGCCGTCACCGGCGAGGATCGCGGTGGCGTCGTCGGTCTTCTTGTGCAGCGTCGGCCGGCCGCGGCGCAGGTCGCTGTTGTCCATCGCCGGCAGATCGTCATGGATCAGCGAATAGCAGTGGATGCATTCGAGCGCGGCGCCGGCCAGCAGCGCGGCGTCACGCGGAACGCCGAACACGGCCGAACTCTCGACCACCAGAAACGGCCGCAGGCGCTTGCCGCCGCCGAGGCTTGAATAGCGCATCGCGTCCATCAGCCGCTTCGGCCGCGCGATCTCGTCTGATAACAGCGTATCCGACAGCAGCTTCGCCAGCAGGGCCTCGGTATCTTCGGCGGTCTGATCCAATCGTTTGGTAAAATCGGCAGTGGCGGTCGTCATTTAAGAATGGCTCCAGATCAATTTTGCCGGACAATCGTTGATGGCACGGCGTCAGTCAATTCCGCTTCCCGGCCCGAAACGCCTTAAAAGCGCTGGAAAACCCACGAAATATCATGGTGATGTCACCTATTAAGGGGTCTCTTGACCGATCCTTACGCCGGCTGGGCTGAACCGGAAGCATCCGAATTTGCGCTTTGTCCGAATCTTATTGCTGATTTTGCTGGTGCTGCTGCTGTTGCCGTATCTGGTGACGCCGTTCTATCGCACCGGCCATCCGGTCTCGACGCTAATGGCCTGGCGCTGGCTCAAGGGCGCGCCGGTGTCGCGGCAATGGATCGATTTCAAGGCGATTTCGCCGGCGCTGCCGCGTTCGGTGGTGGGCTCCGAGGACGCCAAATTCTGCGGCCATCGCGGGGTCGATTGGAGCGCGCTGCAGGATGCGATCGAGGATCACGAAGAAGGCGAGGTGTCGGGTGGCGGATCCACCATCACCCAGCAGGTGGCCAAGAACCTGTTCCTGTGGCCGGGCCGCAGCGTGGTCCGCAAGGCGCTGGAGCTGCCGCTGGCGATGTGGATCGACCTGGTGCTGTCCAAGCAGCGGATTCTCGAGATCTACCTCAATATCGCCGAACTGGGCCCCTCCGGGCAGTTCGGCGCCGAGGCAGGGTCCCAATACGCGTTCGGTCGTTCGGCTGCGACCCTGTCGCCGCGCGAGGCGGCCCTGCTGGCGGCGATCCTGCCCAATCCGGTCAGGCGCAGCGCCCGTAGTCCCGGCCCCGGGGTGCGGCGTCTGGCCGGCACCTATATGGCCCGGGCCAACGCATCCGCGCTGCAGCGGTGCTGGAGCGAAAATCGTGCCTTTTGAGCCAATTTTCGGCCGATTTAACCTTGGCAAAGCCTAGCTTTACGTCATCCCTTCCTCTATAAGCGCGGCCTTATCGGCATCGCAGCCCGTGCTTTGAAGCGCTGGGCGGTCCGCTACCCAGGACGATGCCCTCCGACAACACCCCTAGAGGACCGTTATGGCCGTTCCCAGAAGAAAAACATCGCCCTCGCGGCGTGGCATGCGCCGCTCGGCGGACGCCCTGAAGAAGCCGACCTATGCCGAAGACAAGGATTCGGGCGAATTGCGCCGTCCGCACCACCTCGACCTGAAGACCGGCATGTACAAGGGCCGGCAGGTTCTGAAGGCCAAGAAGGAATCCTGATCGGGCCCGGGCTTGGCGCGGCGGTTCAGCCGTGCCTGCCTGAATTCGGCCAACGGGTGGGGTAAGACGGTTCCCGGAGGCGAAGCGCGATGCTTCGCCCGGGAGCGTTCAAGTTTCCTTTAGTTAAGGCCTCGCCGATGTCCATGGTCGGATTTCCGCTACTCCTGATTCCGCTCGCGATCTACAACATCATCGCCTTCCTGATGCCGGAAGTCGCTTTCAGCACGCCGCTGCTGAAGCTGATGCTGATGTCGGGCGTGGAATGGCAGGTGACGCTGAGCGACGTTCTGGTCGCGGTCGGCATCTTCCTGTTGATGTTCGAAGTCATCAAAGGCGCGCGTCCCGGCGCGAAATACCTCACCGACCATCTGCTGTCGCTGATCGTGTTCGGCGCGGCCGCTGCCGAATTCGTGCTGTGGCCGAAGTTCGGCACCTCGACCTATTTCCTGCTGACGTCGCTTGCGCTGGTCGACTTCCTGTCCGGCCTTGCCTTGCGCACGCGGCGTGGCGCGGTCGTGGCGCCTGCGGTGTCCGCCAAGGGCACCAGAAGACCTGAGCCACAGGCCGAACCGCCAGTGGCCGAGCCGAAACCCGAGCCCGCGCCGGCACAGGCGACAGCGCCGCCCGCGGCATCAGTCGCTGAATCAGTGTTGCTGGATCACCCCGAACCGGCACCGGCGCCTGCTGTCGCGCCCCATGCGGCCTCGCCGGAAGTCCCCTCGCCGGGGATACAGCCGGGCAGCGGTACGACACCGTCCCCGGACAAGCCGCCGCGCTGACCGGTCGTCGGATCAGATTTCTTGCTCAGATGACCTGCCGGGTCCGCCGTGCCACGCTGCGTCGTTCCTGCGGGTGTGCGCCATAGGCCGTCTGGGCATCTACGATCGAGGCACGTCGCATGCAGCGGGTTTGCGGCGCCTGGTCGGCGGTCGCCATCAGATGGGTCACGAAGGTCGGGTCGGGCCGCGCCGCGGTCGATTTCCGCGACCAGTGCACCGATTGGGTCACCGGCACGAGCGCGACACAGGCCGGCGCGTCGGCGTCGGAGACCTCTACGTCCAAAATATCTTCTGATCGTTCGGTATCGAGCATCGCACTGAACCGGCTAAAACTGTCACGTTTTGGGACGTGACGCCCTACCGCGATTCGCTCTTCGCAAGGCCTATGCCGATACGTGGCGGTTCGTTCCCGAAGGTTTGCAACAGCCATAAAACGTGGTTTCCAGATTATTTATGAACTTTGCCTAGCGTGTGATTTGGTAGAAACACTATCCTGAAGGTGCCAGAATCACCTTGCCTGTCTTTGGGCTGTCCCGAATCGAGGCGACTTTGATGTCCGCTGTCCCGCAAGCCTCCAGCATCCTCGCTTCGCTCGGGCAGGCCACGTTCGTCTGGGATCTCGCCGCCGACAGCATCGTCTGGAGCGACAACGCCGCCTCCGTCTTTACCGACATCGCCCCGGAAGCGCTGGCCAGTGGCACAGGGTTCGCCAAGCTGATTGAGCCGAAAGGGTCGATCCGGTCAGACGCGCTGGGTCACACGGCCCCTGCACGCGGCGGCGAAGGCGTTGCTTACCGGGTCGAATATGGCGTGCGGGCCTCGACCTCCGCGCCCGTGATCTGGATCGAGGAAACCGGCTGCTGGTTCGCCGGCGCCGACGGCAAGCCGGCGCGCGCGCAAGGCGTCGTCCGCGTCGACAATGAGCGCCGCGCCCGCGATGAGCAACTCGTGCGGCTCTCGCGGCACGACCCGCTGACCGGCGAACTCAATCGCACCCATTTGGTCGCCGCGCTCGCCGAGGCGATCGAGGAAGCCGCGCGCTTCCGTTCGTCCTGCGCCTTCATGCTGATCGGCATCGACCATCTGGCGCGCATCAACGACGCTTTCGGCTTCGATGTCGCCGATGGCGTGATCGCGGAAGTCGGAAAACGCATTCGTGCGCGGCTACGCGGCGGCGACGTGCTCGGGCGATTCTCCGGCAACAAATTCGGGCTGATCTTGCGCAACTGCACCGTCGACGACACCAATGTCGCGGCCGAGCGGTTTCTGGCCGGCATTCGCGACGAGGTGGTGCCGACCGTGTCCGGCCCGGTGTCGGTAACGGCGTCGATCGGCGCGATCAGCATCCCGCGTTACGCCCGCAGCGCCGATGAGGCCGTCACCCGCGCCCAGGAAACGCTGGATGGCGCCAAGAGCCGCCGTTCCGGATCTTTTTCGCTGTGGAAGCCGAATGTCGAACGCGACGCCCAGCGCCGCGTCAACATCCGCGTCACCGACGAAATCGTCACCGCGCTGAACGAGCGCCGGATCGTGACCGCGTTTGAGCCGGTGGTCGAAGCGCGCTCGCGCCAGCCGGCGTTCTACGAATGCCTGGTGCGGATGGAGCAGGACAACGGCGAGGCGTTGCTGGCACCGGATATAGTCCCCGTCGCAGAACGACTTGGCCTGATCCGGCTGGTCGATCACCGCGTGCTGGAACTCGCGGTCGCCGAACTCGCGGCGTCACCGAACGTGCAGCTCAGCCTCAACATCTCACCCGACACCACGATGGATCCGGACTGGTCGGCCTCGATCGAATCCTTGATGCGTGCGCATCCGGGCGTGGCCGAACGGCTGATCGTGGAAATCACCGAGACCGTGGCGATCCAGGATATCGACGACATCAGAGGCTTCGTCACGAGGCTGAAGAATTTCGGCAGCCGGATCGCGATCGACGATTTCGGCGCCGGCTACACCTCGTTCCGGAATCTGCGCAAGCTCGGCGTCGACATCGTCAAGATCGACGGCGCCTTCGTGCAGAACATCGCGCGCTCGGCCGATGACCGCGCCTTCGTGCAGACGCTGATCGATCTGGCGCGGCGGCTGCAGATCAAGACGGTGGCGGAATGGGTGCAGGACGAAGAGTCCGCGGTCATGCTGCGCGAATGGGGCTGCGACTACATCCAGGGCCGCCTGATCGGCCTCGCGTCACCGGAGCGGCCGTGGGCCGTGCCGGCCGGGACGGTGTTGCCGGCGGCGAGTTAGAATTGTCGCTGCATTGAAATATCTCTCCGTCGTCCCGGACAAGCGAAGCGCGATCTCAGATGCGCAATTGCGCATCGGGGGACCCAATGCGCGTGGTTATGCTCAGCTGGAGCTCCAGCTCTTCCTAAAATCAGGGTTGGTGGTTATGGGTCCCGGCTCAAGGCCGGGACGACCGTATGGAGAGCGTGGAGCGCGGAAGAAAAACTACTCTTCCTTCTTCGGCTCTTTCGACATGCGCTCGAGGCGGTCCTGCATGTCTTTCATCTGGCGGCGAAGGTCGTCGATATTGTCTTCGTTGGCCGCAGGCTCCGGCACTTTCTCGGGTTCGACTGACGTCACGCCGCCGCGCGGCGGCACGAACGGCTTGAACATCGAGAACGTCTGCTGAAACAGTTCCATGTTGCGGCGGACGTGTTCTTCGAGCGGCGCAAATGGCGTTCCCGAGAACGTGTTGGTGAGCTGCTTGCGGAACTTTTCCTGCTCGCGCGTCAGCGTGTCGATCGATTGTTCCAGATATTTCGGAACCACCATCTGCATGCTGTCGCCGTAGAAGCGGATCAGTTGGCGCAGGAACGTGGTCGGCAGCAGATTTTGCCCCGCCTTGTTTTCCTGTTCGAAGATGATCTGCGCCAGCACCGAGCGGGTGATGTCGTCACCGGTCTTGGCGTCATAGACGAGAAAATCCTCGCCATCCTTCACCATCGCTGCGAGATCCTCGAGCGTCACATAGGTGCTGGTGCCGGTATTATAGAGCCGCCGGTTAGCATATTTCTTGATCGTGGTGGGTTGGTCTGACTTGGCCATGGCCATGGGGCTCACACATCGTACCGAGAGCGGGGAACCCGACGGCATCGCCGGCGGGCAGACGAGCAACGCAACGCAGCAAAGTAAGCATTTTCAATGCGGTTCGGCTACCGTTTTGTGCGGCACGGTTAATTCCAAGGCATGGAGACTGCTTCGGAAACTGCCAGAGACGCTATTTTGAATGCGCCGCGGCGTGATTTTCCCCTCTGGCCGATTGACACACGATGCCTAGGTTAACAGGATGGTCCCAAGAGACAGGCCCGCCATCCGGCCGCCCGCCGTCGAGAAACCTCAAGCCCACAGGAGATGTCCATGTCAGACGATGTCGTCATCGTCAGCGCCGCCCGCACCCCGGTCGGCAGCTTCAACGGCGCGTTCGCCACCACCCCGGCCCATGATCTTGGCGCCATCGCCATCAAGGCCGCGCTGGAGCGGGCTGGCATCGAGCCGGGCCGCGTGTCCGAAGTCATCATGGGGCAGATCCTGACCGCGGCGCAGGGCCAGAATCCCGCCCGCCAGGCCTCGATCGCGGCCGGCATCCCGGTGGAAAGCCCGGCCTGGGGCGTCAACCAGCTCTGCGGCTCGGGCCTGCGCACCGTCGCGCTCGGCTATCAGGCGCTGCTCAACGGCGATTCGGAAATCGTCGTCGCCGGCGGCCAGGAATCCATGAGCATGGCCCCGCACGCGCAATATCTGCGTGGCGGCGTCAAGATGGGCGGCCTCGAACTGGTCGACACCATGATCAAGGACGGCCTGTGGGATGCCTTCAACGGCTACCACATGGGCAACACCGCCGAGAACGTCGCACGGCAGTACCAGATCACCCGCGCGCAGCAGGACGAGTTCGCGGTTCACTCGCAGAACAAGGCCGAGGCCGCGCAAAAGGCCGGCAAGTTCAAGGACGAAATCGTCCCCGTCACCATCAAGACCCGCAAGGGCGACATCATCGTCAGCGACGACGAATATCCGCGCCATGGCGCCACCGTCGAAGCGATGGCCAAGCTGAAGCCCGCCTTCGAGAAGGATGGCACCGTTACCGCCGGCAGCGCGTCCGGCATCAATGACGGCGCCGGCGTGGTGGTGCTGATGACCGCCAAGCAGGCCGCCAAGGAAGGCAAGAAGGTCCTCGGCCGCATCGTCTCCTGGGGCCAGGCCGGTGTCGATCCGAAGATCATGGGCACCGGGCCGATCCCGGCTTCCCGCGCCGCGCTGAAGAAGGCCGGCTGGAACATCGGCGATCTCGATCTGATCGAGGCCAATGAGGCGTTTGCGGCACAGGCCTGCGCGGTCAACAAGGACCTCGGCTGGGATACGTCCAAGGTCAACGTCAATGGCGGTGCGATCGCGATCGGCCATCCCGTCGGCGCTTCCGGCGCCCGCGTGCTGGTGACGCTGCTGCACGAAATGCAGAAGCGCGATGCCAAGAAAGGCCTCGCCACGCTGTGCATCGGCGGCGGCATGGGCATTGCCATGTGCATTGCGCGCGACTGAACCATAGCGTTTTCAAGCGAAGTGGGTACCGGTTCGCGTCAAGAAAACGCGTACAGATAAAAGGCAGGCAGGATGCGTTGTTGATGAAAAGTTCATCTGTCAACCACGGCTCAAATCGATAAAACTGAAATGCCCGGTCTTGCGCCGGGCATTTTCATCTCTGGTGCGTTATCGAGTGAGAAAACGCGCCGCACTTTGAAGAGCAGGCTTCGTCAAAAGACCGGGACAATTCCGGCTCGTAAAAAGACCACCAAGGAGGATTACGACATGGCACGTGTTGCATTGGTTACGGGGGGTACGAGGGGCATTGGTGCTGCGATCAGCAAATCGCTGAAGGCGGCGGGCTACAAGGTTGCGGCGAGCTATGCCGGCAATGACGCCGCGGCGGAGAAATTCAAATCGGAGACCGGCATTCCCGTTTACAAATGGGACGTCAGCTCGTTCGACGCCTGTGCGGCCGGCGTCAAGCAGGTCGAGGCCGATCTTGGTCCGGTCGACGTGCTGATCAACAACGCCGGCATCACCAAGGACGGCGCTTTCCACAAGATGACGCTCGAGCAGTGGAACGCGGTCATCAACACCAATCTCGGCTCGCTGTTCAATATGACCCGCCAGGTGATCGAAGGCATGCGCGCCCGCAAGTTCGGCCGCGTCATCAACATCTCCTCGATCAACGGCCAGAAGGGACAGTTCGGCCAGGTCAATTACTCGGCGGCCAAGGCCGGCGACATCGGCTTCACCAAGGCGCTGGCGCTGGAGAACGCCAAGGGCGGCATCACCGTGAACGCGATCTGCCCCGGCTACATCAACACCGAAATGGTGCAGGCGGTGCCGAAGGACGTGCTGGAGAAGAGCATCCTGCCGCTGATCCCGGTCAATCGCCTCGGCGAGCCCGAAGAAATCGCCCGCGCGGTGGTCTTCCTCGCCGCCGACGAGGCCGGCGCCATCACCGGCTCGACGCTGACGATCAATGGCGGGCAGTACATGGTGTGATTGCTGGGGTCCTGTCGAATCGCTCGCAGCCACAACTTATCAAGAAGTCGTCATGCCCGGCCTTGTGCCGGGCATCCACGTCTTTACAACCGCGTTAGAAGAACGTGGATGGCCGGGCATAGGCGAGCGGAAGCGACGCCGTCTTCGACGGCTATGCCCGGCCATGACGCAAAAAACTTTAACCAGGCACGATGACCCCCCGCACAGCCACGCTAATCGGACTGACCGCGATCCTGATGTGGTCGCTGCTGTCGGTCCTGACGGTTGCGACCGGGAAAATTCCGGCGTTTCAGCTCGCGGCGATGACATTCGCGATCGGGGCGGCGGTCGCCTTCATAAGCTTCATCTGGCGGCCCGCAGCCTTCGGCGCGTTACGGCAATCCCCGACCGCGTGGGTGGTCGGCGTCGGCGGGCTGTTCGGCTATCACGCGCTGTATTTCCTGGCGCTGCGCTTTGCGCCGCCGGCCGAAGCCGGGCTCTTGAATTATCTCTGGCCGCTTTTGATCGTGCTGTTCTCCTCGCTGCTGCCGGGCGAGCGGCTGGCGGCGCATCACATCATCGGCGCGCTGCTCGGTCTCGCCGGCACGGTGTTGCTGTTGTCAGGCAATAGCGGCGGCGGCTTTGCGCCGGGCCAGATTCCGGGACTGGCGGCGGCCTTCGTCGCGGCCTTTGTGTGGGCGGCCTATTCGGTGATGTCGCGCAAGCTCAAGGCGGTGCCGACCGACGCGGTGGCCGGTTTTTGCCTCGCCACCGCACTGCTCGCGGCTCTCGTCCACGGCATGGTCGAGACCACGGTCTGGCCTGAAACGTCAGGGCAATGGCTTGCCATTATCGCACTCGGCGTCGGTCCGGTCGGCGCTGCGTTCTTTACCTGGGACATCGGCATGAAGCGCGGTGACATCCGGGTGCTCGGCGCGGCATCCTATGCGACGCCGCTGCTCTCGACCGCGTTTTTGATCCTCGCAGGCTTTGCTACGGCGAGCGCCACGATTGCCATTGCCGCGATCCTGATCGCCGGCGGTGGTCTGATCGCGGCAAAGGATATGGTGTGGAAGAAGGGTCAGTAGGGTGGGCAAAGGCGCACTTGCGCCGTGCCCACCATCTATCCGCAATATCGCTCAATGGTGGGCACGCTCCGCTTTGCCCACCCTACAAAATCACTCAGGCTCCCAATCCTTCGGCGCCATCTCGAATGTCGCAAAATCGAATCCCGGCGCGACCGTGCAGCCGACCAGCGTCCAGTCGCCGGTGCCCTCGGCGGCTTGCCAGGTGTCGGGCGGCACGATCGCCTGCGGCTGTTCGCCGGCGGCGAGATTTGGGCCGAGCCTGAAACTCCATTGCCCGTCATCGTCGGCGATTTTCAACGTCAGCGCGCTGCCGGCGTAGTAATGCCAGACCTCGACGGCGTCGATGCGATGCCAGTGCGAACGCTCGCCGCGCGCCAGCAGGAAATAGATCGCGGTGGATCGCGAACGGCCGCTCGCATCGGTGCGGGAATCGCGAAACGTCTCGCGATAATGCCCGCCTTCCGGATGCGGCTTCAGCTCGAGCCGCGCGATGATCTCGGCGGCACTTGTCTCGGCAGTGTTTGCCGGGAGCGTCATCAGGACTTGTTCTTGCGTTCACGCAGTTCGCCGAACACGTCGGCGGCGTTGGCGCCCTTCATGTGCAGCTTGGCGGCGACCGACGGCTCGTCGGCGCGCAGGAACACGTTGGATTTCTTTTCCTCGCCGAGCAGCACCGGGATCGTCGGCTTGTTCTCCGCGCGCAGTCTGGTCACTTCCGCGGCACGCGCGACCAGCGCGGGATTGTCGGGCTCGACCGTGAGCGCGAATTTGACGTTGGAGGCGGTATATTCGTGGCCGCAATAGAGTTTGAAATCATCCGGCAGCGCGCGCAGCTTGAGCAGCGAATCCCACATCATGGGATAGTCGCCTTCGAACACCCGGCCGCATCCGATCGAGAACAACGTGTCGGCGGCGAACAGCGCTTTTTCGCTGTCGAACACATAGGAGATGTGGTCGAGCGTGTGGCCGGGCGTTTCCAGCACGCGCACCAGGAGATCGCCGACCTTGATGACGTCGCCATGGGCGGCGCGCAGATCGACATTGGCGATCGCCGTGGATTTGTCGTGCGGGGCGACGACGCGGCAATTGTACTTCTGCTTCAGCTCGGCGACGCCGCCGACATGGTCGTGGTGGTGATGGGTGACCAGAATATCCGTCAGCGTCCAGCCTTCGCGTTCCAGCGCCTTGAGGATGGGGCCGGCTTCCGGCGCGTCGATCGAGGCGGTCGCTTTGGTTGCGGGATCGTGGATCAGATAGCCGAAATTGTCGTTGAGGCAGGTAAAAGTGCGAATTTCCGAAGCCATGGTATCTCCACGAACAGTATGAGTGATTTCTTGCCTGAGCATGATCTCTTCGGAAAACCGGTGCCCGCCCCGCCATCGAAGTGCGGGGCGCGCCTTTCCCGATCAAGCTCTAACACGCCACATATGGGCAGGAAATATGGCGTTAACGCTCCTGCGGCAATGCAAATTTCCAGGCTCCGCGGGGAACGGCGGCGTGATAGATTGAACCCATGACCATCGACGTCATCGACCTCCGCGATTTCTATTCGCGCCGCCTCGGCATCGTGGCGCGGCAGCTGATCAATCGCGGCATCCGGGCGCGATGGCCTGATGCGGATGGGCTTCGCGTACTCGGGCTAGGTTATCCCACGCCCTATCTCGGCCTGTTTCGCGAAGATTCCGAACGCTGCATCGCGTTCATGCCGGCGGCGCAGGGCGTGCTGAAATGGCCGACGGCGCGGCCGGCGCTGGCGACCCTGATCGATGAATTCTCGATGCCGTTGCCGGACGCTGCCGTCGATCGCATCCTGCTGGTGCATGCGCTGGAAATGTCCGACGATCCGGAACGTTTGCTGCGCGAGGTGTGGCGTGTGCTGGCGCCGTCGGGGCGCCTGATTGCGGTGATTCCCAATCGCCGCGGGGTGTGGACCCGCACCGACAACACGCCGTTCGGCCATGGCCGGCCCTATTCGCGCGCGCAGATCACGCAATTGTTGCGGCAGACCTGGTTCACGCCGACGGCGTGGGGCGAGGCGCTGTTCCTGCCGCCGGTCGGCAAAGGCTGGTTCCTGCGTTCGGCGATGGCGTGGGAGCGCGTCGGCGCGGCGCTGTCGCTGCCGTTCGCCGGCGTGCACATCGTGGAGGCGACCAAGCAGGTCTACCGTGCGATTCCCGCGCATCGCGAACGCACGCGGCTGATTCCGTCGCTGCAGCCGGTGCTGGTGCCATCGTCGACGACGGCGACGCGGGCATAAAAAAGGGCGGGCACGCTTGCGCGATGCCTACCCTTGAAAACTGCCTGTGCGCAGCTGGCGCTTACGCTAGTTACTCATTCCCCGGATTGAAATCTTCGCTCGGGACCGGCGCGGCGGCTGCGTTGTCGGGACGCGGGCCGTGCGGCCGGCGGCGCCGGCGCGGGAAACGTTCACCGCCGCCATTGCCTTCGAAGGCGCCGGGCGCGGCGTTCACCTGCGGCTGCGGCCCGGTGATGAACGAGGGCAGACGATCGACGCCGCCGGTATCTGCAATTACCGGCTGCGGCTGGGGCTGCGGCTGATATTGCGGCTGCGGACGATGTTCGCGTTGTTCGCGATGATGCTCGCGCGGCTGCTGGTCGCGGTCGCGCTGGAAGGGTTGCCCCTCACGCGGCTGGAAATCGCGCTGCTGATTGTTCTCGCGTGGCACGAACGGCTGTTGCTGCTGCGGCACGAAGCCCGGCTCCTGGCCGAAATGGTTGAAGTTCTCGCCCTCTTCGTCGTGCTCCTCGGCCGGCATTTCGTTTTCGGTGCGCGGCTGCGGCTGGTTCTGCCGGAATTGCTCCTGGGCGGCAGCGATCAGGCGGAAATAATGTTCGGCATGCTGGTAGTAATTCTCCGCCGCAACCGGGTCGCCGGATGAGCGTGCGTCACGCGCCAGCTGGACGTATTTCTCCGCTACGTGGGAGGCGGTGCCGCGAATCTTGATGTCGGGTCCGTTCGATTCGAACACCCGGGTCATCGGATTTTGACCGCGCCGGTTATTATTGTTGTTGTTATTATTATTGTTGTTATTCCGGTTACGCATCCGCTTGTTGTTCTGACCGTTTCTCATGTCTCGCCTTTATTCCAGCCCTGAAGTTATGCCGTTGCCGTCGTAGCCTCACCGGTCCGGGCACACGACTGTGCGCACCGATTCACGGTGTCGTTCAAATTCATGACGTCGATTTCGCCAACCCTCGCGTTCAACAAGGACGCGTTCCCCAACCGCCGGCGTTCACAGCCGGCCGGACCAAATGACTTAGCCTGCCAAAACCAGCCCAACAGAAACGCGCCCGACCGAAACAAGCTCAACAGCCGCTGGAGCACAGGCTCTACGTAACTGTTTTGCGTGACTGTTTCTTGCGTAGGTATTCAAGCGCAATATCAGGCTTTCGTTCGCTTTGCGGTCGAGAGCAGCACAGCTCAGGCTATTGCGCTCGATTGGACCTGCGTTTTGGAACCTTTCACTCGGCGGGCTCTCGTTTCGAGAACTCAGGCCTCCACCCGTTATTACGGGGGCGGCAACCCTGGACCGATGTTGTGACCGGAACGTAGTCGCTCCCGGGCAATATTCCAAGTGGTTTTTTTGCGTTCCAATAGGGCCTTATCGGGGCATTTTGCCGCCCGCGACCGCCCGCTGAATGCCCGCCAGATCGGCTTTGGGGGCACTTGCGGGGATTAGCCCCGCCGCCGCCATCAAGGCCTGGATTTGCCCGCTTTGGCCCTCCCCGGCCTCCACAACCAGGGCCGCGCCCGGCGCCAGGAGAGGCGCGGCCTGCGGGATCAGCGCGCGGTAGGCATCCAGCCCGTCGGCGCCGCCATCGAGCGCCGCCAGCGGGTCGTATTTCCGGACATCGATGGCGAGACCGGCGATGTCCGCCGAGCGGATATAGGGCGGGTTCGACACGATCAGGTCGAACGACCCGGTCAATCCGGACGCGTAATCGCAGGCGATGAAGGTCGTACGATCAGAGAGCCCTGCCGACGCGGCATTCGTATGGGCGGTCTGCAGGGCGGCTGACGAAATGTCGGTGCCGAATCCGTGCGCGTTTGGCAGCTCCGACAACAACGCCAGCAAGATCGCCCCGGAGCCGGTGCCGAGGTCGGCGATACGCAATTTGCGGCTGAGCGCGCCGCCGGCACCCAATAATTCCAGCGCCAGCTCGACCACCGTCTCGGTGTCGGGCCGCGGCACCAGCGTCGCAGCCGAGAGCTTTAGCGGCAGCCCCCAAAACTCCTTGTGGCCGACAATACGCGCGACTGGCTCGCCTTGCAGGCGGCGATGCGCGAAATCTTCCAGCCGCAGTGATTGGTTTGCCGTAAGCTGCCGCTGCGCGGCCGTGATCAGGCCGGTGAGATCAAGGCCAAGCACCGCGCCGACGAGCAGGCGCGCATCGATTTCGCTGGATTCGATCGCATTGGATTTGAAGCGTGCGGTGAGCGTGCGCCGCGCGGTCTCGACGGTTTGTCCGACGAAAGATTCGGTCACCTGACGACCTCGCAAGAATCCATCCATCCGTCGTCCCCGCGAAAGCGCGGACCCGCAGCGTGAGCGCAATTGCGCTCATCGCGCCGCCGCGGCCTCTCGATGTGGGCGGTGGGTGTTGATATCTCGCGCAATAACGCAGGCCCGTGGTTATGGGTCCCTGCTTTCGCAGGGACGACAGCTTTATTCAATTCACGCCGCGGCGCCCTGGGCGGCGAGTTGGGCGGCCTGATGCTCGGTCGTCAGAGCGTCGATCAGTTCGCCCAGCGATTCGCCCGCGATCACCTGCGGCAATTTATAGAGCGTCAGGTTGATGCGGTGGTCGGTGACGCGGCCTTGCGGGAAATTATAGGTGCGGATGCGCTCGGAGCGGTCACCCGAGCCGACTTTCTCGCGGCGGTCGGCGGAGCGCGCCGCATTGATGCGCTGCTGTTCGGCGTCATAGATGCGCGAGCGCAGGATGTTCATCGCCGAGGCGCGGTTCTTGTGCTGCGAGCGGCTGTCCTGCATCATGACAACGATGCCGGTCGGGATGTGGGTGATGCGGATCGCGGATTCGGTCTTGTTGACGTGCTGGCCGCCGGCGCCCTGCGCGCGCATGGTCTCGATCCGCAGATCGTCGTTCTTGATGTCGACATCGACATCCTCGACCTCGGGCAGCACCGCAACCGTTGCCGCCGAGGTGTGGATGCGGCCCTGCGTTTCTGTGTCGGGCACGCGCTGCACGCGGTGCGCGCCGGATTCGAATTTCAGTTTGGCGAACGCGCCGCGGCCCTGCACTTCGGCGATGATTTCCTTGTAGCCGCCCATGGTGCCCTCGCTGGCGGAGATCACCTCGACCTTCCAGCCCTGCAGCGCGGCAAAACGCTCATACATCCGGAACAGGTCGCCGGCGAACAGCGAGGCCTCGTCGCCGCCGGTGCCGGCACGGATTTCCAGCATCACGTTGCGGTCGTCCATCGCGTCTTTCGGCAACAGCGCGACGCGGATCTTCTGCTCGAGTTCGCCAACGCGCGTCTGCAGCGTCTCGAGCTCGGCTTCCGCCATGCCGCGCATGTCAGGATCGGCCGCGGAATCCGCCAGCAACGTTTCGGTGTCTGTTATTTCGGCGCGCGCCGCACGATAGGCCTTGACGGCATCGATCAGTGGATTGAGCTCGGCGAGTTCGCGCGTGATCTGGACGTATTTCTCGGAAGAGAGCTGGCCGAGCAGCTCCGCCTCGAGCGAAGCGTGATGGGCGAGCAGGATATCGAGTTTGGCTTCGGGTAACATGTCGGAGTTCTCAATGGCGCAAAGGAAAGGGGCGTTGCGGGGGCAGAGCCTCGCTACAACGACAACCCTTCGGCTTCCGCGAATTCCGTCAGCTTCTGCCGGATCGAGACGCTACCGGCCGGCGCTTCAAGTAGCGGCATCATGACGGCCTCGGCCTTCTTGGCATCGAGATCGAGGATCAGCGCTTTCACCGGGCCATGCGCGGTCGCCGACAGCGACAGCGAGCGGTAACCAAGCGCGATCAGCGCCAGCGCGCCGAGCGGTTTTGACGCCATCTCGCCGCACAGCGAGGCGCTTTTCTTTGCCGCATCGGCCTTGCGCACGATGTCGCGCAAGGCCCTCAAGATCGGCGCCGACATGGTGTCGAACCGTTCGGAGACCTTGGCATTGCCGCGGTCGACCGCGAACAAGAACTGGAACAGGTCGTTCGATCCGATCGAGATGAAATCGACCTTCTTCAGGAGTTCGTCCATCTGGTAAAGCAGCGCCGGCACTTCGACCATGGTGCCGACGTCGATGCGTTCCGGCAGCGCGTGGCCGTGCTGACGCAGATAGGTCAGCTCGCGCTCGACGATGGCTTTGGCCTGATCGAACTCGGCGACTTCCGAAATCATCGGGAACATGATCTTCAGCGCGCGGCCGCCGCCGGCGCGCAATAGCGCGCGAATCTGGCCGCGCAACAGGCCGGGACGGTCGAGCCCGAGCCGAATCGCGCGCCAGCCGAGCGCGGGATTTTCCTCGATTACGGTCTCCATATAGGGCAGCGCCTTGTCGCCGCCGATGTCGAGCGTGCGGAACGTGACCGGTTTCGATCCCGCGGCGTCCAGCACCGTGCGATACAGCGCGAGTTGGTCAGAGGTGCGCGGCAGGCTCTGGCCGACCATGAATTGCAGTTCGGTGCGGAACAGCCCGATGCCGGCGCTGCCGGTGTCGTCGATATGCGGCAGGTCGATGACGAGGCCGGCATTGATCATCAGCTCGATCTTCTGGCCGTCCCTGGTCACGCAGGGCTTGTCGCGCAGCGCCGAATATTGCGCCTGCCGACGCGCGCGGAACCGGACCCGCTCGGCATAGGCCGATTCGATCTCGGCCGAAGGGCGCACATAGATCGAGCCCGAGGTGCCATCGACGATGATGGCATCGCCGGGATCGGCGAGCCCCGGCGCGTTGGGGATTTCGCCGACCGCGGGAATGCCGAGCGCGCGCGCCACGATCGAGACGTGGGAATTGGCGGTGCCTTCCTCCAGCACCAGGCCGCGCAGGCGCTTGCGGTCATAGTCGAGCAGGGCGGCCGGGCCCATCGCGCGCGCGATCAGGATCGCGTTGTCGGGCAGCTGTTCACGTGACGGCGCGTGGTCCTGGCCGACCAATTGCCGCATCAGGCGGTGGCCGAGGTCTTCGAGGTCGTGCAGGCGATCGCGCAAATATGGATCGGTCGAACGCAGCATGCGCGCGCGGGTGTCGGACTGCACGCGCTCGACGGCGGCTTCCGCCGTGAGGCCGGTGGCGACCGCCTCGTGCAGCTTGTGTGACCAGCCATGGTCGTTGGCGAACATGCGGTAGGCTTCCAGCACATCTCGGTGCTCGCCGCCCTCGGCGACGTCGCCGCGCTCCAGCATGCGGTCGAGATCGGCGCGCAGCTTGGTCAGCGCCGCGTCCAGCTTCTTGATTTCCTTCGGCAGGTCTTCGGCAATGTAATTGGTGATGACGACGCGCGGCTCGTGCAGCACGACGTGGCCGAGCGCGATGCCGTCGGACAGGATCGCGCCGGCCTTGTGCAGGGAATGCCGCGCCGCGGGTTCCGCGCCGGGCTGCGCCAGCGCCGCCAGCTCGCCGGAGGCGATCATCTCGGCGACCACCATGGCGGTGGTCTGCAGCGCCTCGACCTCTTCCTCGACGTAAGTGCGCTTGGCGCGGTTCTGCACGACCAGCACGCCGAGCGTGTTGCCGGCGCGCAGGATCGGCACGCCGAGGAACGAATGATAGATTTCCTCGCCGGTTTCCGGGCGGAACGAGAACGCCGGGTGGGTTTGCGCGTCGGAAAGGTTGAGCGGGGTGGCCTCGCTGGCGACGAGGCCGACCAGGCCCTCATGCGCGCTCAGAACCGTTCTATGGACGGCGTCGCGGTTCAGACCCTCGGTGGCGTAGAGTTCGAGCGTGTTATCGACGCGCAGCACGTAGGTCGAGCACACCTCGGCCACCATGTTGGCCGCGATCAGGACCACGATCTTGTCCAGCCGCTCCTGGGCGGAGACCTGCTCCGCCATGGTTTCGCGGAGCCGTCTCAACAAGACGCGGGGGCCTCCCGACGTGCTCCGCATCTGCCAAAATCCTCCCCCGCGAGGCCAGCGTGCCGGGTGGCCGGGCGCTGGCGTGAAACTCAACAATAGCAACAATTTTATTCATTCGGCGCCGCCGCAAGCCGCCACCAAAACCATCGTTCCCGGCCGAATCGGGATCGCCAAACTGTGGCACAGTTTGCGGCAGCTCACCTGTCAGGCCGTATAGCCAATCGAGGCTTGCTTTGCCAAGCAAAACGCCTGCCAGTAGCAATAACGTCTGTGTCAGGCCAATGCTGCGGGCGCTAAGAGAAAGTAATTCTAGAGCAGATCCGATGCTCTAGGCCTGGTCGAGCCCATAGAGCGTGTGCAGCGTGCGCACCGCAAGCTCGGTATAGGCGGCGTCGATCAGCACCGAGAACTTGATCTCGGAGGTGGTGATGGCGCGGATATTGATATTTCGCGCGGCAAGTGCGGTGAATGCCTGGGCCGCGACGCCGGCATGGCTGCGCATGCCGCTGCCGATCACCGACACCTTGGCGACGTCGGTCGCACTGTCCAGCCGCTTATAGCCGATCTTGTCCTTGGCCGAGGCGATGGTGTCCCTGGCGCGGGTATAGTCGGAGGCCGGCACCGTGAAGGTCAGGTCGGTGGTCTTGCCGTCCTCGGAGACGTTCTGCACGATCATGTCGACATTGATGTTGGCGGCCGCGAGCGGTCCGAAGATCGCGGCGGCAACGCCCGGCTTGTCCTCGATCTGGCGCACGGAAATCTGGGCTTCGTCCTTGGAGAAGGCGATGCCGGTGACGACGTGGCTTTCCATGATTTCCTCCTCGCTGCAGATCAGCGTGCCCGGCGGCTGGTTGGCGTGCGGGTCGATATCCTCGGGCTTGTCGAAGCTGGAGCGGACGAACACCGGCATGTTGTGCACCATGCCGAGTTCCACCGAGCGCACCTGCAGGACCTTGGCGCCCTGGGAGGCCAGTTCCAGCATGTCCTCGAAGGCGATCTTGTCAAGCCGCCGCGCCTTGGGAACCACGCGCGGGTCGGTGGTATAGACGCCGTCGACGTCGGTGTAGATGTCGCAGCGGTCGGCATGGATGGCGGCCGCGATCGCCACCGCCGAAGTGTCCGAACCGCCGCGCCCCAGCGTGGTGATTCGGCCCGTCTGCGGATTGATGCCCTGGAAGCCGGCGATGACGGCGACTTCCTTGCGGTCCTTGAAACGGTTGATGATCTCGCTGCCGTCGATTTCGAGGATCCGCGCCGAGGCGTGCGCGTCCGAGGTCCGGATCGGGATTTGCCAGCCCTGCCAGGAGCGGGCCTGAATGCCGATCGCCTGCAGCGCGATCGCCAGCAGTCCGGACGTGACCTGTTCGCCGGAGGCCACCACCGCGTCATATTCGCGGGCGTCGTGCATCGGCGAGGCGTCGCGGCACCAGTCCACCAGCTCGTTGGTCTTGCCGGACATCGCCGACACCACCACGGCGACGTCGTGTCCGGCATCGACTTCGCGCTTGACGTGACGCGCGACGTTGCGGATTCGGTCGATATTGGCGACGGATGTACCGCCGAATTTCATCACGAGGCGGCCCATGACGACGCGTGCATTCCCTGTGAGGATAAGTATGGTGGCCCGCACGAAAATGGAGCGCCCGGGCCGAAAGCGGCGTATACATAGCGGCGCGTCCCGGGGCAAGCATCCGGGTGCATTTTCGGTCTAAAAATGGCGCAAAATGCTGTGGTAGCGGGTTAATTCAGGTCGGGCGCAATTTAGGTCAGGTGCAAGGTTAGGTGTATGGGGCGTTATATCGACGATATCCTGCAGCCCGGCGAGAAGGTGCTGTATTCCACCAATGCGCACTGGATCTTCTTCCTGCCGGCGATCGTGAGCTGGGTCGTGGCAACAGCGCTCTTCGTGGCCTCGGGCATGATCCCGGCGGGTCCTTTGGTGCTGGTTTGCATGTCGCTGGCGGCGATCGTCGCGATTTTCGCTTTGTACAAGACGGCTACCGCCTGGTTCCATCGCTGGACCACCGAAACCGACGTCACGAATTTCCGTGTCATCCACAAGACCGGTTTTGTTCAGCGGCAAACGTTCGAGATGAGCGTGGACAAGGTCGAGAGCGTCGACGTCAACCAGAGCATCCTCGGCCGCATCCTCAACTACGGCGACGTGACGGTCCTGGGGGTCGGCGAGGGTGGCAAGACCCTCGACACCATTGCTTCGCCGTTGGCATTTCGCAATGCCATCACGGCGCGACCGGCCGGTGCGTAAATCATGGCCATGCAGACAAATCACGGCGCATCGGGCAGCACGGTCGACCCGGCCGAAGTCGCAAAATTCTCAAAACTGTCGGACGAGTGGTGGGACCCCAAGGGCAAGATGGCCCCGCTGCACAAGATCAATCCGCTGCGGCTGACCTATATCCGCGACGCCGCCTGCCGCAAGTTCGAGCGCAACGTCAAAAGCCTGAATTGCCTGGGCGGCCTGCGCATCCTCGATATCGGCTGCGGCGCCGGCCTGTTGTGCGAACCGTTCACGCGGCTGGGCGCGCAGGTGATCGGGATCGATCCCTCCGCGACCAACATCGCTGCCGCCAAGCTGCATGCCGACAAGGGCCATCTGTCGATCGATTACCGCTGCACCACGGCCGAGGAGATGGACGTGCGCGAGCGCTTCGACATCGTGCTGGCGATGGAAGTGGTCGAGCACGTCACTGACGTGGGCGTCTTCCTCAACCGCTGCGCGGCGATGCTCAAGCCGGGCGGGATGATGGTGCTCTCGACGCTGAACCGCAACTGGAAGAGCTTTGCGCTGGCGATCGTCGGCGCCGAATATGTGCTGCGCTGGCTGCCGCGCGGCACCCATGAGTGGAACAAGTTCGTCACCCCCGACGAGCTCGCGCAGCATCTGGCCAACAACCGGCTCGCCATCACCGAACAGGCCGGCGTGGTCTACAACCCGCTCGCCGACAAATGGAGCATCTCGTCCGACATGGACGTGAACTACATGGTGGTCGCGGAGGAGATGTAGGCAGGTCTAAATCGCTGTTGTCCCTGCGAACACAGGGACCCATAACCACCGGCCCACGTAATCAAGCAAGATCAGCGTTCCGAGCATGTATTACGTCTACATCCTCGCAAGCCGACGCCACGGGACCTCTACATCGGGGTAACGAACTCCCTTCAGAAACGACTTGAGCAGCATCGCAACGGAGAGGGCTCCTCGTTCGTCAGAGCGTACGGCGTGTTTCGCCTCGTCTACGTCGAATCATACGATTGCGCCGAAGAGGCGATCGCCCGAGAGAAACAACTGAAACGGTGGAAACGCGACTGAAAGATCGAGCTGATCGAGCGTGAGAATCTCGAATGGCGTGATCTCAGCGATTTATTAGTTTAGCCCGAACTCTCTCCCCACGTCGTCCCTGCGAACGCAGGGACCCATAGCCACCGATGCTGCGATTGGAAAAAGGCCGTTGCCAGCTTGCCCTCAACTAGGGCCGCGGCGTATGGGTCCCTGCGTTCGCAGGGACGACAGCGGTGTTTGATCGTTGGCGCAATCCTGTCATGCGCCGTTTCGGTTGACCGCGTGCGCTGTGACCGGCACGGTGCGGCACCCTTCCGCCGGTATTTTCATGTTCACGATTGCCTCGCTCTGGATTCCCTTCACCATCATTGCTGCGCTCGGCCAGGTCGCGCGTAATGCGATGCAGCGGTCGCTGACGGGGCCGCTCGGGACCTGGGGCGCGACCAATATCCGTTTCCTGTTCGGCTTTCCGTTCTCGATCGTCTTCTTCGTGGTCGTGGTGACCGTGACCGGCGACCGCGTGCCGTGGCCGACCACAGCGTTCTGGCCGTGGCTGTTGCTCGGCGCTCTCAGTCAGATCGTCGGCACCGGCATGATGCTGCTGGCGATGAACGACCGCTCGTTCGTGGTGACGACGGCCTATCTGAAGACCGAGGCGATCCAGACCGCGATCTTCGGCTTCATCTTCCTGGCCGATCATCTGACGGTGCTGAAAGTGGTCGCGATCCTGATAGCGACCGCCGGGGTCGTCGTCGCGGCGCTGCGGCCGGCTGGCGGTAAGGGTTTTGCCGACCTGAAGCCGACGCTGCTCGGCCTTGGTGCCGCCGCGGCGTTCGCGCTATCGGCGGTCGGCTTTCGCGGCGCTGTCATCGGGGTGCCTGATGTCTCCTTCGTGACGGCAGCTTCCTACACGCTGGTGTTCGGCCTGTTCGTGCAGACGCTGGTGCTGTCGATCTATCTGCTGATCCGCGCGCCCGACGTGCTGCGGAAAATCCTCGGACTGTGGAAGGCCTCGATGCTGGCGGGCTTCATGGGCGCGTTCGCCTCGCAATTCTGGTTCCTGGCGTTCGCGCTGACGGCGGCCGCCAATGTCCGCACGCTGGCGCTGGTCGAGGTGCTGTTCGCGCAAGGCGTGGCATATTATTCGTTCAAGCAGCCGCTGTCGGCGCGGGAATTGTCGGGGATTGTCCTGATCGTGGCTGGCGTGGCGCTGCTGGTGGCGGCTTAACATCACCCACGCCGTCATTCCGGGGCGCGAGCAAAGCGAGCGAACCTCAGATGCGCAATTGCGCATCGGGGAATCTCGAGATTCCGGGTCTGGTCCTTCGGACCATCCCGGAATGACGCTTCGCATCAATTCCGATCGTCCGGCAGCACCGGCAGCGGCGAGACCTCGACGCCCTCGTCGATCAGGGCGCGGGCTTCGTCGGGCGACGCCTCGCCATAGATCGGGCGGTGCTCGATATCGCCGTAATGCATCTTGCGGGCTTCGCTCGGAAAGCGCTCGCCGACATTATCGGCGTTCTTTACGATGTGATCGCGCAATTCCTTGATCTTGGCACGCAGCTCGAGTTCCTGCGCCATCAACAGCGGCGTGGCCTCAGTTGCCGCACCTTCGGTGCTTGTGACTTCCGCAGCCGGCACGGCGCGCGCGTCCTCGCGGCCCTTTCTGCTGACGATCTGCGGGGCCATGATGGCGCGCTCGACCTTGACCGAGCCGCACGACGGACAGCTCACCAGCTTGCGCTTCTCCTGGCTCTCATAGGCCGACGAGCTCTGAAACCAGCTTTCGAAAGCATGGCCTCGTTCGCAGCGCAGGCTGTAGCGGATCATGCCGAGCCCCGGACCAGATGCAGATGTTCCGGGCCGGCCTTGGGATCAGCGATGCCAAAGCGACGTCCGTGCTGCAGCGACGGCACGGTTTTTCGTGCGGTCTCGACTTTGGAGGTGTCGATCTCGGCCAGGAACACGCCGGGCTCGACGCCGCCCTCGGCGAGGATCTCGCCCCAGGGCGCGATGATCAGCGAATGTCCATAGGTCTCGCGCTTGTTCTCATGCATGCCGCATTGCGCGGCGGCGAACACGAAGCAACCGGTTTCGATCGCGCGGGCACGCAGCAGGATATGCCAATGCGCTTCGCCGGTCTTCCGGGTGAAGGCGGACGGCACGGTGAGGAACGACGCGCCGCTTTCGGCGAGCGCACGGTAGAGCGCCGGAAAGCGCACGTCGTAGCAGATCGTGAGCCCGATCCGGCCCCACGGCAGGTCCGAGATCACGGCGGTTTCGCCCGGCTGGTAATTGGCGGATTCGCGATAGCTCTCGCCGCCCGGCAGGTCGATGTCGAACATATGAATCTTGTCGTAGCTGGCGAGCAGATTGCCGTCGGGCCCCATCAGGAACGAACGGTTGACCGCGCGCTCCGGCGAGAAGCGCAGCGCGAGCGAGCCGACATGCAGATGGATCTTCAGCTCCGCGGCCAGCGCGCGATAGGCTTTCAGCGACTTGTCGTCTTCCTCGCTTGCCAGATGCTCGAACAGCGCCTTGCGGTTCAGCTGCATCATGTTGCTAACTTCGGGGGTTTGCACATAATCAGCGCCCTGCGCCGCCGCTTCGCGGATCAGCTTCATGCCCTGCTCGAGGCTCGGCTCCGGCAGCAGGGAGGTGCGCATCTGCACCATCGCGGCGGTGAAGGTCGTGGCAGCGCTCATGACGAGGCCTTTTCTCCCGCCAGCAACACATCGAGCCTGCCCGCGCGGTCCAGCGCGTAAAGCTCGTCGCAGCCACCGACATGGGTTGCGCCGATGAAGATTTGCGGAAACGTCGAGCCGGCGCCGGCCCGATCGTACATCTGTTCGCGATAGGAAGGGTCGTTGGATACGCTGAGTTCGGTAAACGCGGCATTCTTGCGCGTCAGCAGCGATTTGGCCGCACTGCAGTAACCGCAGCCCGGGCGGGTGTAGATTTCAATGGCAGCGGTCATGGAGCGCTCTGGTTCGCAAGTTCCGGAAATGACAAGTCTTTGAATTATATGGGAGCCCGGTGGGTGTCCACAACCCGCGCGAATACCAGCACGTCGACCTGCGCGGCCTTGGCGCGCAATAAGGCACGGGCGCAGGCATCGGTCGTGGCGCCGGAGGTCAGGACGTCGTCGATCAGGACCACGCGGCGGCCCTGGATGTCAGCCGTGCGGTCGGCGGCGACCTTGAAGGCGCCCTGCACATTGCTGGCGCGCTGCGACCGCGACAGCCCGATCTGCTGTTCGGTCGCCCGGACCCGCCGGAGCGCCTCGGAGGTCAGTTTCACCCCGGTTTGGCGCGAAATCACCCGCGCCAGCGCGCCGGACTGGTTGTAGCGGCGGCTCCAGCCACGCCGCCAATGCAGGGGAACCGGGACCAGCACGTCGGCTTCCCCAAGCAATTCCTGGCCCGCGCGGGCCATCCAGCGGCCCATCGCGGGCGCCAGATCGGTGCGGTCCTGGTATTTCAGCGAATGAACCAGCGTGCGCGCGACATCATCGTAGCGCACGGCGGCGCGGGCGCGCTGGTAGGCCGGCGGATTGGCGATCGCCTCCATCGACAGCAAATCGGGCCCGGGATCGTAGACAAAGGGAATGCCGAGCCGCGGGCAGTAGGGCGGTTCGATGAACGACAATTTGGCCCAGCATTCGGCGCAGACGCCCTCGCCATCGACCGGCTCGCGGCAGGAAACACACAGCGTCGGCAGCGCGATGTCGAGCGCCAGCCTTGGAATATGCGCGAACACGCCGCGCGCCGCGTTCAGCACGCCGCGCAAATGGCTGGAGATGGAGCGTGCTGGTGATGCCTCGGCGTCCATGGGCAGAGGCTAGCGCCGCTGGACGCACTGCTCAAGCACCGGATTGCCAGAGATGGGGCGACCGGCGTAACCAACCGGCATGGCCTCGAACCCGACCGCTGCCCCCCTCCTGTTCGACCGCGCGCTGCTGCGCGCGCGGCAGGATCGTGCGCGGCGCCTTGGGCCAGCGACGTTCCTGCTCGATCGCGTCACCGAAGACCTCGAAGAGCGTTTGCAGGCGGTGACGCGGGATTTTTCCGATGCCGCCGAAATCTGGACGCCGGTCGAGCTGCTGCGGAAGCCAGTGGCCGATCGTTTCAAATCCATCACCCGGATCGATCCGGATGAAACGGAAACGTTGCGGCTAGCGTCGGAATCGCTTGATCTTGCGGTCTCCGCGCTCGCCTTTCAATTCGTCAATGATTTGCCCGGCGTGCTGGCGCAGATCAGGCGCGCGCTGCGGCCGGATGGATTGCTGCTGGCGGCGATGATCGGCGGCGATACGCTGACGGAACTCAGGCAATCGTTTGCGGCGGCGGAAGCGGAATGCGAGGGCGGGGTGTCGCCGCGCGTCGCGCCGTTTGCCGATCTGCGCGATGTCGGGGCGCTGCTGCAGCGCGCCGGCTTTGCGCTGCCGGTCACCGACGTCGATCGCGTCGTGGTGCGCTACGACAGCGCGTTGGCGCTGATGGCCGATCTGAGACGGATGGGCGCGACCAATATTCTGGTCGAGCGGCGGCGGATGCTCACCCGTCGCGCCACGCTGCTGCGGATGGCAGAGATTTACGGCGAGCGCTTTGCCGATTCGGACGGCCGCATCCGCGCCACCTTCGACGTGATCTGGCTGTCCGGTTGGGCGCCGCATGAGAGCCAGCCCAAACCGCTGCGGCCGGGCTCGGCGAAGGCGAGTCTGGAAGCTGCCGTGAAGCGGGCGCCGAAGTAGCCCGTGCTCTGCTCCACGTCTGCTGCCCCGTGGCTGCTAACCCAGGTGGGCAATCGGGCGACGCCAGCCTGGTTTTTCAGGGCCCTTGTCACGCCGCGCGAAGCCCGGACTATGCCGCCTTCAAACTTTCGATCGCGGCCTGCGGCGTGTTGCGAAAGCTGATGGCCATGCGGTTGTAGGCGTTCATCAGGCCGATCGCGATCGTGAGGTCGACGAGCTCCCGCTCCTCGAACACGGCGCGGGCGGCCTGATACGCCTCATCCGGCACCCCGGTATCGGCGACACGCGTCACCGTCTCGGCCCATGCCAGGGCGGCGCGTTCGCGCTCATCGAACAGGTTGCCGGCTTCCGCCCATGCCTGCAGCAGCGCGAGCTTCTCGATCTTCTGCCCCTTCTTGAGCAGGTCGCGCGTGTGCATGTCGAGGCAGTAGGCGCAGTTGTTGATCTGGGAAATCCGTAAGTAGACCAGGTCGACCAGCACCGGCGAAAGGCCGCTCTGCATGACGTAGCCGTAGACGCCGCCCAGCGCTTTCACGCCTGCCGGTGCAATCTGGTTGTAGTCTATTCGCTTGCTCATGTTCTTGCTCCTTGATGATCAGTTTTGCTTGTTCACTTGCGAACGATGGTTTTCAGCGAGTCGACGAACACCCAGAAGGAGGCGGCGAACAGGCCGACATCTTTCAGGAGGAACTGACCCGGCGCGACCGAGATCGCGGGGAAGCCGAGCTCCGGCACGACGACGCCGGGCGTCGAGATCATGAAGCTGAGGGTCGTGACGAAGAGTCCGGCCGAGAGAACGCCGCCGGCTGCGGAAAAGATCGGGCTCGCCAGTCTGAGGGCGATCAGCAGGCCGATGCTGAGTTCGACAAATCCGAGGAAGGTGGAGAAGCCGCGGACCGAAAGCAGCGCATAGAACCAGCCTACGAGCGGGCTGTTCTCCACCAGCGGCACCAGCCCGTTGGCCTCGTATTCGGTAAACTTCATCCCGCCGAACCAGGCGTAGATGACCGCGAGCGAGACGTAGAGGCCGGCGCGGCTGACCGGCTCGGCGTAGGCGAGCAGGCGTTCGGCGTGATCGCTCCACCGGACCAATGGGCTTAGTGCCGGGGTCGGAAGCTGAGTAACGTACGACATGGTGAACTCCGTTTTCAGGGTTATGGTTTCAATTCGATGTTCGGTTGGACTTGTTGCGCGTCGCCCAGAGCGTTTTCCAGCGAAGTGGATGCCGGTTCGCGTCAAGAAAACGCGTCAAATCAAGAATCTAGGGCCCCGTTCCGATTCAATCGGAACGGGAAAGGCTCTAGGCGCTGATGCGCTGGTGGTTGCGCAGGTTGTAGCGGGGGGCCGGGATGGCGCTCGAAATCTTGTCCGACATCGCGCGGCGCGCCGCCTCATAACGATCCCATTCCGCCTGGTTGGGCAGCGACGGGATGGTCACGGTCTCGCCAAGGTCGAGGCCCGCGAGGGCAGCGTCGACCAGGTCGTTGGCCGACATCACCATCTGCTGCGGCAAATGATGAACCGGCATGCCGGCGACGTCCCAGAATTCGGTGGCCGTGGCACCCGGCAGCACCGCTTGCACGCGGACGCCCTTGTCGGCGAGCTCGTGAACCAGCGAGTGGTTGAACGCGAGCACGAACGCTTTCGTGCCGCCATAGACACCGTTCAGCACCTCCGGCGCGATCGCGACGATCGATGAAATGTTGATGATCGTGCCGTTGCCGCGGGCAACAAATCCCGGCGCCGCCGTATAGGTCAGGCGCGTCAGCGCAGTGACGTTCAGGCTGATCATGTCGTCCATTTTGTCGACGTCGGAGGAGACCAGGGGCCCGGTGGCGCCCACGCCCGCATTGTTGACCAGCATGGAGATGCCGGCGTTGGTCCGCAGGATGTCCCCGACGCGGTGAAGATCCGCAGCGACGGTGAGATCGGCTTCGACCGTCTCGACCTTGCGGCCGGTGTCGCCCGCGATCCGGCGCGCCAGGGAGGCGAGCCGATCCTTGTTACGGGCGACCAGAATGAGGTCATGGCCGCGCTTCGCCAGCCGGTCGGCGTAGATTGCGCCGATGCCGGTTGATGCGCCGGTGATGAGGGCGATGCCCTTGGTTTGGATCGAGGTCATGTCGGTCTCCTGGAATTCGAGGTTGGGGTCAGTCCGTTGCTGTGCCGTCGTAACTAGACCCTTCCGAAACCGATGGGTATCTGGTAAAATTGGGATGTATCCTTCCACCAAATGGAAACATCCAATGGACCGCTTCGAAGCCATGTCGCTGGTGCTGGCGGTTGCCGAGGCCGGCAGTTTGTCGGCTGCGGCGCGTCGGCAGAAAACGCCGCTCGCAACGGTCAGCCGGAAAGTGTCCGAACTCGAAGCGCACCTGCAGACCAAGCTGTTCAACCGCTCGAGCCGTGCGCTCGTGCCGACGGATGCCGGCCGCTCCTACATCGCCGCAGCGAAACGGATTCTCGCCGACGTGGCGGAAGCCGAACGCGCCGCCTCCGGCGAATACACGACACCGCGCGGCGATCTGAGCGTATCGGCGCCGGTCGCCCTCGGCCGCATGTATCTACAACCGGTCCTGGCGGAGTTTCTGGCGACATTTCCGGAGGTCGACGTCCAGCTCTCCTTGCAGGATCGCGCGGCCAATCTGCTGGAGGAGCACGTCGATGTCGCGCTTCGCATCGGCGCCCTTACCCACGGCACCTTTGCCGACAGCAGTCTGATCGCAGTACGGATCGGAGAAATTCGGCGCGTGATGTGCGCGAGCCCCGCCTACCTGAAATCTCGCGGAACGCCCAAATCGCCCGAAGACCTGTCGAGGCACGACTGCATCAGCTATCCGCCGCTTCAATCGCCATCGTCGTGGAGGTTTAGCCGGGACAAGGCTGAATACGTCGTGCCCGTGCGGTCGCGGCTCGTCGTAAGCAACCTCGAGTCGGCCTGCGATGCCGCGCGTGCGGGCATTGGAGTGACCGTGGCGTTCTCCTACCACGTCGCCGAAGCGATCAAATCGGGAGAGCTCACGCCGTTGTTTCAGGATCTTCAGCCGCCACCGCAACCCGTTGGCTTTGTCTACTCGCCAAATCGCTTCATGCCGGTCAAATTGCGCGCATTCCTTGACTTCATGATACCGCGGCTCAGGGCGCGGCTCGGCGACCCGCCGAAACGCGCCGCGCCGCGAGGGCGAACGGGTTCGTCGCCATTGGAGTGAGGAGCGGTTCAATCTTCGTTGCCGCGAGCGCTTGGCCGATCCCGACGGCCGCATCCAGGCCACCCTCGATGTGATCGGGCGGTCCGGCTGGGCCGCATGAAACCCAGCCAAAACCGAGCTAGGCCCGGCGGAAGTCTCGAGGCAGCGGTAAAGCGGACGTCGAAGCAGGCTTCCCCTACGAAGAGCTTCTCCGCACCATCAGGACATTGCTTGCAGCAGGGCTGCGATCTTGATGGTCGCAAAGTTGGAGTAGGTGTCGGATATGGCGTAGGGCAAAATGATCTGGTCATTGTGGCGCATCGCGCCGCAGGTATAGACCACGTTGGGAACATAGCCTTCGCGTTCTGACTGTTCGGGATGCAGCAACGGCTCGACCGAACGCGCCAGCACCTTGGATGGGTCGTTCTTGTCGAGCAGGGCCGCGCCGATCGAATATTTCCGGACCGGCCCGACGCCGTGAGTGAGCAACAACCACCCTTCATCCAGCTCGATCGGTGACCCGCAGTTTCCGATCTGCACGAACTCCCAGGGAAATTGCGGCTTCAGGATCGCCTGACCGCCGTCCCACTGGTGCAAATCGTCCGAATAGATCAGATAAAGATTCTCGTTGTCCTGGCGCGCGATCATGGCGTACTTGCCGTCGATCTTGCGCGGGAATAGCGCCATGCCCTTGTTGTGGGCCGCGGTCCCCTGCAGCGGCGACATTCGAAATGACAGGAAGTCGCTGGTCTCGATCAACTCCGATCGTATCGCTCTGCCGGTATAGGCGGTGAAGGTAGCGTAGTAAGTCTTGTGGTCACCATCGCTGAATTCGACGAAGCGGGCGTCTTCGATGCCCTGGGATTGGGATGCGGTAACCGGAAATATCACGCGTTCGCTGATATCCTGTTCCTCCTTGAAGGTGATCTCAACCTCTTCGTCTGATGGTCCGGATACGCGACGTCCGACCCGGGGACTGGAGGCCAGCCGCGCGGTCGGATCGACGGCCAGGCTGCCGTCGGCGGCAATGGTGCCGGTGCGAAATGTCAGCGAAGACACGTGCCCTTCACCAACGGCCCGGAGACTGAGCACGAAGCGGAGGCCGCCTTTCGGCGCTCCAGACTGGTCGGGATGCGGTACGATGCTGGGATTGAACAGTGCAGAGGCCTCGAACGAGTATTCGCTCAGGAAATAAGCACCGATCAACTGGCGCTGGACGCTGGAAAAAGCGCCGTGAGCCGCCAGCGCCTGTTCCATCTCGTCGGCGCGGAACTCGAATTCCTGCAGCAGGTTGCGATGGCGGCCCTGGAAGTTCTCCAGTACGTCGGCCAACAGGCTGGCCGTGACTTGCGGATCGAGTGCGAGCACGCGCTCGACGATATGGTTGGCGCGTGTCTTGTCGGTCGGGTTGAGGTCGCGCGGTTCAGTCGTCGGCTTGAATGGGCGTACGATCACGCGTGCCGGGTCGGGGCGCAGATAGAGTGCTTGCCGATGCAGGAAAGTGGCTTGCAACAAGATGTCCTCGGTTCGTTGGGGGAAACTGGACTCAGGCGGCGCCGATGGCGCGAAGCGCCACGGGGGGTGTCACGCTGACATTGACGCGCGCAAGCTGACGAATATCGGCAAGACCGAGCAGATAGGACACGACCGACTCGCCGCCGCGGTTTTCGTTGGCGCGGTCGGGATGCAAGCCATCCCGGCAACTGCCGGTCTCGGGATCGACCAGCGCGATCGATAAATCGTTGCGGCCGAGAAACCAGGCGAAAACGTTGTTTGCGATCGCCTTCCATTCGGCGTCACCCTCCGCGCGCCAGGCGGTCAGGCAGGCGGCGATCGTCGCCGCTGCCTCCACCGGCTGCTGGTCGAACGCGCGCGGCGGTTGGCGCAGTTCGCCAAAGCCGGCGGTGCCGATGGGACGGAAATGTCCCGTCGAAGCCGTTTGTTGTGTCATCAGCCAACGCAGGGATCGCAATCCGGCAGCGAGATAAACGGGGTTTTGCGTGGCCATGCCTGTCAGCATCAAGGCTTGCGGCAGGCGCGCGTTGTCATACGCCATGCCTTCCTCGAACCAGGTCCAGTCCAGCGTCTCGACCGACGCGAGCCCCGCCATCAGCCTGTCGGCGAGAAAATGTCGGATTTCCCGGGCGTGCGCATCATCGCGAGCAACGGCGCAATAGCCGTCCAGACCCAGCAGGGTGAAAGCCAATGCGCGGGGCGAACTGAAGGCCTCGACAGCCGGCAATGCCTCGGCAAACAAGGCGGCGGCCCATCGGCGTCGCGACGGGCTTGCGTCCCGGCGCGCGCACTCACCCAGCGCCCATAATGTTCGCCCATGACTGTCTTCGGAGCCGCGATCTTCGAGCCAGGTTCGATTGAAGCCCATGAAATTGCGAAAGCGTTTGGTGTCCGGATTCCACGCATGCTGCACGAAGGCGGCAAAACGGGCCGTCAAAACTTCGGACAAGCGCGTTTCGCCGGGATTGTTGAGGGCGCACGCCAGCAGCAAGGCGCGGGCATTGTCGTCCACGCAATAGCCGTGGGCGCGATCGGGCACCGAATGCACCGCATGCTGGAACAGGCCGGTATCGTCGCACATGGAAAAAAAGTGATCCAACTGCATGTCCGACGCCGCAGGGCTGTGCGCGATCGCGACCGGCCCGGTACGCGCCACCACCTTGAGCCAGTCCCCATGGCGCGCATGTTCGAAAGTGGCCATGTAACTTTCGGCCGTACGCTCCCATGTCATCGATCGGCTGATCGAGTAGGCACGCTCGCGCATTGCCTGCCGACGAGGGGCATTGGTGAGCAATTGCGCAATTTCCTTGCCGATCGCGACCGCGTTGCCGAAGGGAACGATCACGCCACGGCCGTCATCCAGCAGCTCCAGCGCGTGCCAATACGGCGTCGACACCACCGGCTTGCCCAATCCGAAGCTGTAGGCCAGCGTCCCCGACGTCATCTGCGCTTCATTGAGATAGGGCGTGACGTAGACATCGCTCATCGAAATGAACTCCAGCAATGTCGCCTGATCGACGAACTGGTCGAGGAATACGACATGGTTCTCGACGCCAAGTTCGCGCACGCGCGTCATCAGGCTCTCGCGATAGGCTTCGCCCTGGTCGCGCACCAGATTGGGATGCGTCGCGCCGAGCACGACATAGACCGCGTCCGCGCGACGTTCCAGGATCAAGGGCATGGCGTCGATCATGACCTCGATGCCCTTGCTGGGGGAGAGCAGGCCGAACGTCAGAATGACGGAGCGGTCGCTGAATCCGAGTTTGGCCTTTGCCGCGTCGGGCTCGACAAACGGAAAGTCGGGAATGCCGTGCGCGATCACCTCGATCTTGGTGTCCGGTACGCGATAAACGCTGCGCAGCATCTCGCGGCCCTTGTTGGCCATCACAATGATCTTCGAAGAAGCATCGACGATGCGCTCCATGACCGCACGCTGGGCGGCGGTCGGCTTGGCCAGCACCGTGTGCAACGTGGTGATGACAGGCATGCTGAGGCGTGAAAGCAGCTCGAGGATGTGCCCGCCGGCTTCGCCACCGAAGATTCCGAATTCATGTTGCAGGCAGACGACGTCGAACCGGCCGGCATTCAGGAAGGCCGCGGCACGCACATAGTCTTCAATGGTGTCATCCTTGATCTGCAAGGCAACCGAAGCGGGATAGTCGTAGGCTTGTCCGTGGTCGTTCATTGCGACAATGCTGACCTCCAGATCCGGCCGTGAACTGGAAAGCGCGCGTTCCAGATCGGTCGTGAAGGTGGCGATACCGCAGCGGCGGGGCAGCGAATTGCCGATGACGGCGATGCGGCGAAGCGGCGTCATGTTCGCGCCTCCTTGGCGCCTTCAAACTGCGGAACAGCAGGAGCAGCCGGATTGGCAGCGTTGCCCGGTGTTTCACCAAGCCTTTGCAACAGGGAATCGATCGGACGGCTCGCCGGATACGCGATCAAGGCACTCAGTCCATCGCTGCCGGCCTCGATGCTGGTGCGGCCGCCGGCAACGAAGATGGCCTCCCCGATCGACGCCGCGGCCAATCCAATGGCGGCGTGACCGCCTAGAACAAGAAGCCAGGTCTCTGGTTCGGCAAGCAGCGCCCAGCTTGAACCCTTGGGCAGCTCAACGCGCTCGAGAACGAAATGCCGGCTGGCGACGAGGACCGTTCGGTCCGCGGAAAGGCGCGTCGGATTGCAGGGCGTTCGAAGCGGCCATGGGTGAGCGACCGCGATCCCGTCGTCTTCGTGCAATTCGCGCTGCCGGCCATAGTCGAACAGGCGGAATGTCGCGTCACTGTGCTGCTGAATTTCGGCCAGCACAATACCGGCGCCGATGGCGTGGATAGTGCCGGCCGGGATGTAGATGACGTCGTCTTTCGCAACCGGTCGCCAGTGCATCAGTTCGGCGATCGACCCGTCCCGGATGGACGCACGCAATTGCTGTGGCGTTATTTGGTGCTTTAATCCAGCGCCGATCTGCGCGTCGGGCTGGGCCGAAAGGATATACCACGCTTCGCTCTTGCCGTTCGGCATCCCCATCGCGCGCGCGTAGGTGTCGTCCGGATGTACCTGGATCGACAAGGGTTCGCTGGTGAACAGGAGCTTGAGGAGCAAGGCCGGGGTGGGCGCGTGCTTGTCGGCCCGCTCGAACCACAGTTCGCCGATGGCGTCACCAGACCCGTCAATATTGCTCCAGGGGTGCAGATCACGGGCCCCCCAGGGCTTGTGGACGATCCGCACGGCGGCATGTTCGGTAGGCATAGGATGTCCTGACCCATGACGCGCACGTCAGGGCGACGTGCCGTCGGCCGCGATCGTCGTTAGGATTTGGCGTGGCTAAGGCGTCGCGTACCCGCACGGGTGCTTAAAGCGGATCGGACGCCGAGTGTTCCTTAGGTGGCTACTCCACCACGCGATTACAACCGGCCACGGCCTGTTTACGCTTCTCAACCAGCGGCGGTCGCCATTTTGCGTCCCCAGGAAGCCCAGCATCGATTGCCGAAAGACGCTGCCAATGCGTCTAACAAGGGAACCGGGACCATTATGGTTGGTCGAGTGTCGATGGGGCGCCAGACTTTGGTCCCCAGGAGGGACGAGGCCCGGTCCATGCCGGGAGCGAATCCCATTCGGCCCATCGCATGCGGCGCTCCTCATTTCCGACCCTGACAAAAACGAAAGCAGCGTCATCGCTGCCCGTTTTTGATCCGGCGAACATGGCCGGCACGCCATACGCGTTCCTGACAGTTGCTTTGTTGGCCATTGCGACCTTCCGATGGGTTTTGTTCTGCGATCTTGCGTAGATGAATCAACTTTGAAAAATGACCGCGGCGGTGATCAGAATGACGAAAAAATCGGCAGCAGCACCGGAGGCGCCAGCCACTCACGGAAGTCGGATGTTGGGGGATTTGACAATGGACCGCCTGCTTGGTTGAGGCGGGAGCGCAACGCTCTCAGTCATCGATAACTGCCAGGGGCGCGCGATGATATTCCACATATACTCTCATTTGCCCAAATAGCGAGACGGCAACCGGCTTATTTCAGCATTTGTTTGGACAACACCTGCGGCACTGCCGGATATTCGTTAACTGCCTGTGCTTACAGTTTCTGCACATGGTCACGATTTGTGTCTCATGAACGGATTGGCGGGATACGTGCAGCAGATCGAAACCAATGACCCTACCGAGGCCCGACGCAGCCGCTACGCCCAATATCGGGGACAAGTGGCCACGCTGACCTTTGGCTCTGCGACCGTGAGGGGCATGGTCCGATCGGTCAAGGAAGACAGTTCCAGTATTCCCGTTCGATGGCTGGTTACCGTCGTTTCGCCATAGCGGCGACCAATCGCAAATTGATCAAATGATGCCGCGCCGCCGTTGGTGAGATATGAACTCGCGGATTGGGTGCCGCTATCCGGTCTGTCGAACAAAGCCCCGGCTGCCCGACGGGCAAATCACTTCTGGTTTTAAGAATTCGTGTCAAGTCCAAAATTTCTGAAAATCAAAAATATTTCGCTTTCCTTCGACCCCAAATCACCTGCACATCAATAGCCATCCCGTCCCACTCAGAGGGGCGTTGGCCATCGTCACAACGAGGGGCGGGTCGCGGTGGACGCAACAGTTGCGACTGACGAGCGCGGCTGAAGCGTACGGTAAAGTCGTGTGGTCCCGACGCCCCGATGCTGGCGTCAAGTTGCGCAAGGGCTCACGCCCTGCGCGGCGACGGTGACAACGAGCTCGGCCCGACCGGGGAGAGCACGATATAAGCCGTAAAGCCATTGCGCAGGGAAGGCCGGATGCTCTCCGCTGGACCTGTATGCTCGTGTGCGCATTCTTATGCACAATTGCACACGAGACCGCGGGTGCAGCGCGCACCCGGTCTTCCCTGCGCCCTCTCATTGGAGAGGGTGAGGAATTCCTGGCAAAGCTCGGGCGCAATGCGTCGCGAGATCGCTAACGCATATTCAGTTGTCGTCACCCGCGAAGGCGGGTGACCCAGTATTCCAGAGACCGCAATGGTTGAATCGAGAAGCCGCGGCGTACTGGGTCCCCCGCTTTCGCGGAGGACGACAACTGTGGGTAACCGCGCTCACCTCACAACAGCAAATCCAGCAGATGCGGGATCAGCGGAATGTCCGCGGGGGGCATCGGGTAGTCGCGCAGTTTGCCCGCGCGCACCCAGGCCAGTTGCTGGCCCTCGCGTGCGATCACCTGGCCTTCCCAGCGCCGGCAGATGTAGAGCGGCATCAGGAGATGGAAGGTCTCGTAGGCGTGGCTGGCAAAGGTCAGCGGCGCCAGGCATGGCTCGCTGACATCGATGCCGATCTCTTCATGCAGTTCGCGGATCAGCGTCTGCTCGGGCCTTTCGCCGGGCTCGACCTTGCCGCCGGGAAATTCCCACAAGCCTGCGAGCGCTTTGCCTTCCGGACGCTGCGCCAGCAGTACCCGTTTGTCGGCGTCGATCAGCGCGCAGGCGACCACGAGGGTTAGTTTGATGTCGGCCATGAGGGGCTGTTTGCAAGATTTTTGGGCAGGCGTGGAAGATTTCATTAACGAGCCAACCTCATGTCGCCAAACGATTTGTTCGCGGCTCGGGAACCCAAACTTAATCTGATGTTGGCAGGGTGCGTCCAGTTTCGGCCCAGAACAGGCATCCTATGCGCGCTTTCACTTCTCTGCTCAACCGCTTTCGTCGCGACCGCTCCGGCAATATCGCCGTGATCTTTGCCATCGCGTCGCTGCCCATCATATCGGCGGTCGGATGTGCCGTCGACTATTCGCGGGCCACCCAGCTGCGCAGCAAATTGCAGGCGGCGATCGACGCGGCCAGCGTGGGCTCGGTCGCCAAGAGCGCGCCCGGCTTCATCGCCGCGGGATCGATGACCTCGGATGGGCCGATCCCGGCCGGCGTCACCGATGCCACCAACATCTTCAACGCCAACATGAACGGCGTGGTCGGCTACACACTCACCAGCATGACGCCGGTCATGACCAAGGCCGGGAACATCATCACCTCGAAGGTTCAGTTCTCCGCCACGGTCCCGATGATGTTTCTCGGCGTGATGGGCAAGACCAGTGTCACCGTGACCGGCGCGTCGACCGCCACCACCAGCATGCCGCTCTATATCGATTTCTATCTACTGATGGACAATTCGCCGTCGATGGGCGTCGGCGCGACGCCGGCCGATGTCAGCAAGATGGTCAACAATACGTCGGACAAGTGTGCGTTTGCCTGTCACGATCTCAATAACAACAACAACTACTACAAGCTGGCAAAAACCCTCGGCGTGACCACGCGGATTGACGTGCTGCGCAGCGCGACCGAGCAGCTGATGGACACCGCGGCTGCGACCCAGACCTATTCGAGCCAGTTCCGGATGGCGATCTACGATTTTGGCGCATCTGCGGGCTCGGCCGGGCTGCGCGCGCTGTTTTCGCTGTCGTCGAGCCTGTCGAGCGCCAAGAGCGCGGCCGGCAACATCGACCTGATGACCGTCAAAGGCCAGAACCAGAACAACGACCAGGATACCCAGTTCACCAGCATCATGCCCGCGATCAACGGCGTGATCGCCGCGCCCGGCGCCGGCACGTCCTCGGCGCCGCTGAAGTATCTGTTTTTCGTGTCTGATGGCGTCGCCGACGAGTACAATCCGGGAGGATGCATCAAGCCGACCACAAGCGGCGGACGCTGCCAGTCGCCGCTCAACGCGGCGCTCTGCACGGCGATCAAGGCTCGCGGCATCAAGATCGCCGTCCTCTACACCACCTATCTCGCGCTGCCGACCAACGCCTGGTACAACACGTGGATCGCGCCGTTCAATACCGGGCCCTACGGGCCGTCGCCGAACAGCCAGATCGCGCAGAACATGCAAAGCTGCGCCTCGACCGGATTGTATTTCGAGGTCAGCCCGACCCAGGGCATTGCGGAAGCGATGAACGCGCTGTTCAAGAAGGCCATCGCCGACGCGCGGATCAGCGGCTAACACCACCACCGTCATTCCGGGGCGATGCGAAGCATCGAACCTCAGATGCGCAACTGCGCATCGGGGAATCTCGAGATTCCGGGTTCAGTCCTGCGGACTGCCCCGGAATGACTATCTCACGACCGGTAATCGCCGTTGATCGCGACGTATTCCTTGGTGAGGTCGCAGGTCAGCACGCGGTCGCGGCCCTTGCCGAGGCCGAGGGAGACCTTGATCTGAATCTTCGGGCTTTTCATCGCCTCGGAAACCTCCGCCTCGTTGTAGGACGGATCGCGCGCGCCGCTTTTGGCGACGCGGATGCCGTTGAACGAGATCGACAGCTTGTCGCGGTTGGCGGGCTCACCGGCCTTGCCGACCGCCATCACCACGCGGCCCCAATTGGCGTCCTCGCCGGCGATCGCGGTCTTCACCAGCGGCGAATTCGCAATCGACATCGCGATCCGGCGCGCCGAAATGCTGGTGGTGGCGCCCTCGACGATGACCTCGACCAGTTTTCGCGCGCCTTCGCCGTCGCGGGCCACTTGCTCGGCAAGATCGGCGAGCACCGCGCGGAACGCCTTGGTGAAGGCTTTCAGCCTCGGATCGCTGGCGCGGGTGATCTTCGGCGCGCCGTCGGCGGCGGCCGTTCCGGTGGCGAACGCCAGCAGCGTGTCCGATGTCGAGGTGTCGCTGTCGATGGTGAGGGCGTTGAAGGTATCCTGGACGCCGCTCTTGAGCAGCGATTGCAGCACGGAAGACGACAGCGGCGCGTCGGTAAACACGAAGGACAGCATGGTCGCCATGTCAGGCGCGATCATGCCGGCGCCCTTGGCCATGCCGTTGATGGTGACCTTGGCCTTGCCGAGTTTCACGGTCGCGGTCGCGACCTTTGGAAAGGTGTCGGTGGTCATGATCGCCCGGGCCGCGCCCATCCAGTCCGCAGGCGTAGCGCTGTCGGCCAGCGTGCCCAGCACGCCGTCGAACTTGGTGGCGTCAAGCGGCTCGCCGATCACGCCGGTGGAGGCGAGAAATACCTCATTTGGTTTGCATCCGACCGCCTTGGCGGCAATCGACGCCGTCAAGGTCGTGGCCTGCCGCCCGGTCTTGCCGGTGAAGGCATTGGCATTGCCGGAATTCACCACCAGCGCGCGCGCAAGTCCTTTGGAAGAACCCGCGCCCTTGAGTTGAGCGCGGCACCATTCCACCGGGGCGCTTGGGCATTTCGATTGGGTGAAGACGCCGGCCGCATTCGTCCCCTTGTCCATGATCGCGAGCAGCACGTCGGTACGTCCCTTGTAGCGGATGCCGGCGGCAGCCGTGGCAAGCCTCACGCCCGCGATAACGGGCATGTCGGGGACTTCGGTCGGGGCGAGGGGGGAAACGGCTGATGACATGGGGGCGCCTTATCGACAGGAAGACTGGAAGCGATGTGGCCGGATCCAGCAGCGCGAGGCGCTTAAGGATTCGCGGCCATCCACGTCTTCAGCATCCGTTGATGAAGGCCCTAAGACATGGATGCCCGGCACACCTGAGTGGGCCGGGCATGATGCCTAAATACTGAAGTCGGGCGGCGAAGTCGATTTTATTTCTTCGCCGGCGCCATCTTGGAGGCGTCGGGCTTGGCAGCCTCGGCAGGCTTCGCCGCCGGCTCGGCCGGCTTGTCCATGCGCTCGACCTTGGCGGCCTCGCGCAGCTTGGCCACGTAATCGGCCTGCGCCTTGCGCGTCACATAGGTTTCGATCTGGGGCTTGACCTGCTCGAAGTCGGGCGCCTTGCGGTTGCGCTTTTCCTCGACCTTGATGATGTGCCAGCCGAACTGCGATTTGACAGGATCGGAAATCTTGCCCGGCTCGAGCACGAACGCCACCGCCGAGAATTCCGGCACCATCTGCTCCTTGGTGAAGAAGCCGAGGTCGCCGCCGTCGGAGGCACCGGGGTCCTTGGACTTTTTCTTGGCGAGATCAGCGAAATCGGCGCCCTTTTTCAGCTCTTCGGCGACCGCCTTGGCCTCGTCCTCGGTCTCGACCAGGATGTGCCGGGCGTGGACTTCGGCTTCACCGGTGATCTGCTTGGAGGCCTCCTCATAGACCTTCTTCATGGCCTCGTCGGTGGTTGCCGCCTTGCCTTCGGTGGCCAGAAGGCTGTCCATCAAAAGACGGCTGCGCGTGAACGCCATGCGCCGCTTGAAGTCCTCGGAATTCTCGACCTTTTTGTCCTCGGCGGCCTTGGCGACGATCTTGAGGTCGATCAGGAAGGCCAGCACGTTGTCCTTCTTGGTCGCCGGGTCCATCTGGGCGAGGCTGGGGCCAAGTTCCTCTTCGGCCAGCGCGACGTCGCTCTGACGGATTTCCACGCCGTTAACCTTCGCCAGAACGGGGTTGTCCTGGGCGCGGGCCGGCAGGCCGGCGGCCAGAACCGCAGCCAGGCAGGTCGTCAGGGCCAGGGAGGCCAAGCCGAAGCGCAGGCCGGTTTTCGTTTCCGGGAACGGGGAGGTCATGCAAAATCCTTGTCTTGAAGATGGGAATGCCAAAGGCGGCGGGACACTCGCCCAATCATGGCACCTTGGCAACGCGAAAAGTCTGTCAAAATGATGAATTCCTTGACATCTTGGCGACGTTGACAAGGCTGTGGCCCAGCCATATCTCTGCCGGAACCAATCGATGGCGATAGCGCTTATTTTACTGGGCTTTTTGCCGTTGAACCTTAGCTTGCCTGAATCCCACTCACTTGGCGGATGACCCCCGGATCGGGGCGTTTGCCGCGACGCGTCACGGTGAGTTGATAGGCAACTTGGTGGACCACGTCACGGCCGCAACGCAAGACACGGCTTAGCAAGACACGGCATAGACAGGAACTCGGCATGATCGGCGCGCTCGCCCGCAAGTTTTTCGGCTCCGCAAATGACCGGCGGGTGAAGGGATACCAGTCCCGCGTCAACGCCATCAACGCGCTCGAGCCCACGCTCGCGGCGCTGTCGGACGAGGCGCTGAAGGCCCGAACCGCCGAATTCCGCGAGCAGCTCGCCAACGGCAAGACGCTCGACGACCTCCTGGTTCCGGCCTTCGCCACCGTGCGCGAGGCGGCCAAGCGCACCCTCGGCCAGCGCCATTTCGACGTCCAGCTGATCGGCGGCATGGTGCTGCACGAGGGCGACATCGCCGAGATGAAGACCGGCGAAGGCAAGACGCTGGTCGCGACGCTTGCGGTCTATCTCAACGCGCTCGCGGCTAAGGGCGTCCACGTCGTCACCGTCAACGACTACCTCGCCCGCCGCGACTCCGAATGGATGGGGCAGATCTATAATTTCCTCGGACTGAGCGTCGGCGTGATCGTCCACGGCCTCGACGATGCCGAGCGCAAGGAAGCCTATGCGCGCGACATCACCTACGGCACCAACAACGAATATGGTTTCGACTATCTGCGCGACAACATGAAGTACCGCCTGGAGGACATGGTCCAGCGCAGCCACTTCTACGCCATCGTCGACGAAGTCGACTCGATCCTGATCGACGAGGCGCGTACGCCCTTGATCATCTCCGGCCCGCTCGACGACCGCTCGGAGTTCTACAACACCATCGACACCTTCCTGCCCAAGCTCGACAAGACCGATTACGATGTCGACGAGAAGCAGCGCACGGTGACGCTGACCGAAGCCGGCATGGAGAAGATCGAAACCCTGCTGCGCGATGCCGGCCAGCTCAAGGGCGAGTCGCTCTACGACGTCGAGAACGTCTCGGTGGTCCACCACATCAATCAGGCGCTGCGCGCCCATTCGCTGTTCAACCGCGACAAGGACTACATCGTCCGCGACGGCGAGGTCATCATCATCGACGAATTCACCGGCCGCATGATGCAGGGCCGGCGCTACTCCGAAGGCCTGCACCAGGCGCTGGAAGCCAAGGAGCATGTCCAGGTCCAGCCGGAAAACCAGACGCTGGCCTCGATCACCTTCCAGAACTATTTCCGGATGTACGCCAAGCTTGCCGGCATGACCGGCACCGCGCTGACCGAAGCCGACGAATTGTTCGACATCTACAAGCTCGAGGTCGTCGAAATCCCGACCAACGTGCCGGTGGCGCGGCTCGACGAGGACGACGAGGTCTACCGCACCCAGACCGAGAAATACGCCGCGATCCTGGCCGAGATCGAACGCGCCAATGCGCGGCTGCAGCCGGTGCTGGTCGGCACCGCCTCGATCGAGAAGTCGGAAGTGCTGGCCGAATACCTGAAGAGCCATGGCTACAAGCAGATCGATTTCGGTTCGGAATCCGGCATGGAGAAGCTCTATGCCGCGGCGCGCGCGGGCAAGCCTGCGAAGCTGTTCGCGGTGCTGAACGCGCGCTTCCACGAACAGGAAGCCTATATCGTCGCGGAAGCCGGCGTCCCCGGCGCGATCACGATCGCGACCAACATGGCCGGCCGCGGTACCGACATCAAGCTCGGCGGTTCGCTCGAGATGCGGATCCTGCAGGAGACCGCCCATATCACCGACGAGGCCGAGAAGGCCGCCAAGATCGAACTCATCAAGGCCGACATCGAGCGTTTCCGCGAGATCGTGCTGAAGGCCGAAGACGTCGTCGAAATCGAACCCGCCAAGGGTTCGAAGCCGGCCAAGACCATCACCAAGCCCGGCGGGCTCTACATCATGGGTTCGGAACGCCATGAATCGCGGCGCATCGACAACCAGCTGCGCGGCCGCTCCGGCCGTCAGGGCGACCCCGGACGCTCGAAATTCTTCCTGTCGCTGGAAGACGATCTGATGCGGATCTTCGGGTCCGACCGGCTCGATACCATGCTGACGCGGCTCGGCCTCAAAGAGGGCGAGGCGATCATCCATCCCTGGATCAACAAGGCGCTGGAGAAGGCGCAGCAGAAGGTCGAGGCGCGCAACTTCGACATCCGCAAGAATTTGCTCAAATTCGACAACGTCCAGAACGACCAGCGCAAGGTGATCTTCGACCAGCGCGTCGACCTGATGAAAGACGACAGCGTCGCCGAGACCGTCACCGACATGCGCCACGCCTTCGTCGAGGACGTCGTGACCAAGCACGTGCCCGAGCATGCCTATGCCGAGCAGTGGGACGTCACCGGCCTCAAGGACGAGTTGACGCGCGTGCTCGACGTCGACCTGCCGGTCGATGAATGGGCCAAGGAAGAGGGCATCGCCGACGAGGAATTGCTGGCGCGCATCGAGAAGCATGTCGACGAGCGCATGGCGGCCAAGGTCGCGCAATGGGGCCCCGACGTGATGCGCTACGTCGAAAAGACCATTCTGCTGCAGACGCTGGATCATCTCTGGCGCGAGCATCTGGTGATGCTCGACCATCTGCGCCAGGTGATCGGCCTGCGCGGCTACGGCCAGCGCGATCCGCTGCAGGAGTACAAGTCGGAAGCCTTCAGCCTGTTCGAGGCAATGATCGCGCATCTGCGCGAGGCGGTGACGGCGCAGTTGATGCGCGTCGAAATCGTTCCGCCGGAAGAACAGCAGCCGGCGTTGCCGGTGATGGAAGCGCACAAGCTCAATCCGGATACCGGCGAAGACGAGATGGCGTTCGCCCATGCCTCGCTGGTGCCCGAGGTCAGCGCCGCCGACCGCGATCCCAAGAATCCCGCCACCTGGGGCAAGGTCGGCCGCAACGAGGATTGTCCCTGCGGAAGCGGCAAGAAGTTCAAGCACTGCCACGGCAAATACGGCTGAGCTGCTCAGCGTAACCGTCCGCGAAGGCGGTATCGTAGGGTGGGCAAAAGGCGCGTAAGCGCCGTGCCCACCATCGTCTCTCCCGATAAGTTCAGGTTGAATGGTGGGCACGCTTTCGCTTTGCTCACCCTACGCTTCTGCGGCTCGGAGGCTTACTTCATCGCCCCGAAGCGGCTGTCGAATGAGTTCGAAGAGACGATCGGTGCCGATCCGGCGACCTGCGCGGGAGCTGCCGCCGCGGCCGGAGCCGCGGCATCGGTCACCGACGGTTTCAGCGGCGGCCGGGTTGCGGCTTGCTTGGGTTCGGCCTTGGGCGCTGAGGTCTTCGGTACCGCAGCCTCTGCGCGCGGCGCTGGCTCGGACCGCTTGGCTTCAATAACTTTCGGCTTCGCGGGCGCGGGCGGCGGTGCGCTTGAGGTGCTCGCGGTCGCATCGCCGCCGCCAATGCCGACCTTGCGGGCCAGGCTGGAGAACCAACCGTCGGATTGTGCCGCCGGCGCTGCGTTGGCGACCCGTGTCGGAGCCGGGGTCGAGGCTGTCGGTCCGGCTGTTGGCGCGCTCGCGACCGCAGCAAGCTTCGGCTCCTGCGGCGCGCCGAGCAGGAGATTGTCGGAAGGCGCGCGCGGCGGGTTGACGTGGGAGGGGATGGTGCCGGGGGCGCGGGCCAGCGAGAGCGCCGCCAGTCCCTGGCTGTCGCCGCCTTCCGAGAGCCCGGTGCTGGCTTCAGGAACGCGCGCGGCGAATATTTTGTGCATGCCGCCGTCGATGCCGGTGTTGAGCCGCGCGACCGGCGTGCCCTTCGAAATCAGCTTGGCGGTTTCCGCGGCCTCGGTCTGCTGCTTCTCGCGCACGGCGTCGGCGACTTGCTCGGGGATTGCATAGGCCGGGCATTTGCCCGATGCGTCGAACACCGGGTCGCGCGTGGCGTTGGGCGCCCTGATGGCGTCGAACACGTATTTCTTCTCGCAGAAATCGACCTTCGGCTCGTGCTTCGTCACCTCGAAATGATCGTAGCCTTGCTTGATCATTCTCCAGAACGGCATGTTCGGATTGTTGCGATGCTTCGCCATGTTGATTGGCGTCATCTTGAACGGATAGGCCTGCAGCTGGAACGATTTCTGGCCGCCGAAGAAGGACTCGCGGCCCAGCGAATAGATTTCCGCGATCTGCTCGTCGGTCATCGCGTAGCAGCCGCGCGAGGAGCAGTCGCCATGCACCATCAGCTGCGATCCGGTGCGGCCGAGCGCCTTGTCGAATGCGTTGGGATAGCCGGTGTTGAACGACAGATAATAGGCCGACTGCGGATTCATCTGCGCCGGCGAGATCGAATAGAAGCCTTCCGGCGCCTGGCGGTCGCCCTCTTTGATCTTCGGTCCGAGATCGCCCGACCAGCGGCAGATCGGGTAGGTCTTGAGCAGCGCGAAACGCCCGGCGCGATCCTGCTTCCAGATTTCGAGTTCGGCTTCCTGCTTGAACAGCCGGACCAGGATCGGCGAATTCAGGTCCATGTCCTTTTCGACCATGGCCTGGACCAGCTTCGGCGGGACCGGCTGGTTGGCCTTGGCATTGTTGGCCAGCGAAATTTCGTCGCTGTTGCAGCCAGTCAGCAAAACGCCGGCCGCGAGGGCAGCCGACGTGACGAGCGCGCGTACCAGCGTGCGATAAATCAAAAGCTAAGCTCCACACCCATCGGGCAATTTTCGCACCCCAACCACAGCGTCATGCCCTGAAGCCGATGTATAAAATCTTACCCTTTAGGCCGATTTGTCGCAACTCGAACCCGCCGCACAAGCCGGTACCTTGGCGGGCATGGTCAACAGACCATAAAGAACGCGGTCGGGGCATAATTGCGGCTAAATTCAACGATTTGGCGAAAAATCGGCGATTTTGCGATCGGGCCTGCGGCTTTCGCGACTCGCAGCCGCTTGATCTCCCCAAACGGCAGGGAATCGAGCCCGTTCAGCCCAGTTTGCGGCCGATATCGAGGAATTTCTGCCGCCGTTGCTTGCGCACCGCATCCGGATCGAGGTTGCGGAGGTCGTTGAAAGCCTGGGCGATGGCATCGCCGGTGGCGGCGATGATGGCGGCGGGGTCGCGATGGGCGCCGCCGGGCGGCTCTTTCAGGATCTGGTCGATGACGCCGAATCGCAGCATGTCCTGGGCGGTGATCTTCATGCTGGTGGCGGCTTCCTGGGCCTTGGTGCCGTCCCGCCACAGGATCGAGGACGCGGCTTCAGGCGAGATCACGCTGTAGATCGCGTGCTCGAACATCAAAACGCGGTTGGCGGTGGTGATCGCAATCGCCCCGCCGGACATGCCTTCGCCGGTGATGATCGCGACATTGGGCACGCCGAGCGAAAGGCAGGCGTCGGTGGACCGCGCGATGGCTTCCGCCTGTCCGCGTTCCTCGGCGCCGATGCCGGGATAGGCACCGGCCGAATCAACGATCGACAGCACGGGGATGCCGAACCGGTCGGCCAACTCCATCAGGCGAACGGCTTTGCGATACCCTTCAGGGCGCGCCATGCCGAAATTGTGCTTGATGCGGCTTTCGGTGGTGGCGCCCTTTTCCTGGCCGACCACGCAGATGGCTTCGCCGCGGAAGCGGCCGAAGCCGCCCATCAGCGCTTCGTCCTCGCCGAACTTGCGGTCGCCCGCCATCGGCGTGAATTCCGTGATCAGTGTGTTGATGAAATCGGTGAAGTGCGGCCGCTGCGGATGGCGCGCCACCAGCGTCTTCTGCCACGGCGTCAGGCTGGCATAGAGGTCGGTCAGCGCCTGCGACGCCTTGTCCTCGATTCGCGCAATCTCATCGCCGATATCGCTGCCGGTTGCGGCCAGCGCGCGCAACTCGTCGACCTTGGCCTCGAGTTCGGCAACGGGTTTTTCGAAGTCGAGGTAGCTGCGCATCTGATCCGGCATCAAACCAATATAGGGAGGAACTTAGCTGCGGGCGAAGTGGTTTCGTCTTTGAGAAAGAAGATTAGTCTCTTCAACGATTTAGCTGACGTTCTGGGCGGAGGCCCATGGCGGGTAGCGATAGAGTGAGGCTGTTTCGGGGGAGAAGGCGTCGAAGTCAAGGCGGCATACTTGCTGGATACGCGGAAGTCTACTTCTCCGCCAGCGGATGCAGGTCGCGCACCAGGCTCTTGAGCCGCTCCTCGACCACATGGGTATAGATCTGCGTGGTCGAAATATCGGTGTGGCCAAGCAGCGTTTGCACGATGCGCAGGTCGGCGCCGTTGTGCAGGAGGTGACTGGCGAAGGCGTGACGCAGCACATGCGGCGAGACCAGCCGCGGCGCCAGCCCCGAGGCGGATGCAAGCTCCTTGAGGTCGCGCGCGAAATGCTGTCGCGTCAGATGTCCGCTTTCGCCGAAGGAGGGAAACAGCCATTTCGAGGCGGGAGCGTTTTTCTTCTTCTCGGGCTTCAGCGCTTCCATCGCGGCGAGGTAATCGGCCATCGCCTGCCGCGACGCCTCGTTCAGCGGTACCAGCCGTTCCTTGTTGCCCTTGCCGCGCACCACGATCATGCGGGCGTCGCGGCGCGCCGCCGACAGCGGCAACGCCACCAGTTCGGAAACGCGCAGGCCGGTGGCGTAGAGCACTTCGAGCAGGCAATGCAGCCGCAGCGCGCGAAGCCGCTGCTGAGGTGAGGCGTCGGTTTCGGTGAGTTCCTTGGACCGCGTCAGCATGCGGTCGACGTCCGCGATCGACAGTACCTTGGGCAGGCTGCGGCCGCGTTTCGGACCGGACAGAATCGCCGCTGGATCATCGCTGCGGATTCGCTCGTTGAGCAGGAAGCGGAACAGATGCCGCATCGCCGACAGCCGGCGCGCCACGCTGGACGATTTGAAGCCGCGCGTGTCGAGGTCGGCGAGGTAATCGCGCAGCGTCTGGGTCTCGGCACCGGCAAAACTTTGGCCGGAGCGGCCCAAAAATTCGGAAAAATCCGTGAGGTCGCGGCGATAGGCGTCGAGCGTATTGTCGCCCGCCCCCTGTTCCGCCGCGAGCATGTCGAGGAACAGGTTGGTCAGCTTTGGGTCTGAATTCGTCTTCGAAGTGGTCTTGGAAGTGTTCCTGGGGCCCATCCTTGAGACCATAGCGCCTATTTCTTGAGGAACTTATCCGGAGGGATCGTCACGATCATTTCCCGTGGCTTCGGATTGACGAAATTCGCCAGCGCGAAGACCACGCCATAGCCGATCCCGGCGATAATGCCGACGACCGTCAAAAAGCGGAACAGACTGGGCATCAGGGCGCCTTGGGGGCGGGCTTGAAAGTGACTTTGGGCCGCGAATTAACCATTGAAATCATCGGGGTTGGACGCGCCTGACTACCTACATGTTCCCCTTGGCGTTGCAAGAGTCTCTGGCATGGGTATCGGCGGGGGTAGTATAGGTGGCGCAGAAACGCGGAAAATCCGCAGCTGACAGAGTTTGGGATGCCCGAGACCGCCATACCGGCACCAGCAAGCACCCCCCAGGAGGCCGAGATCGCGGCGGCACTGGGGCGGCGTTCGATCGTGCTTGTCGGCATGATGGGCGCCGGCAAATCCACCATTGGCCGTCGGCTGGCGGCGCGGCTGCGGCTGCCGTTTTTCGACGCCGATATCGAGATCGAGGCCGCGGCCGGCATGTCGATACCGGACATTTTCGCGGCCCATGGCGAGCTCTACTTCAGGGATGGCGAGGCCCGGGTGATCGCGCGGCTGCTCGACAGTGGGCCGGCCGTGATCGCGACTGGCGGCGGCGCCTTCACGGAGCGCGAGGAAACCCGCAAGAGGATCGCCGACAAGGCGGTGTCGATCTGGCTCAAGGCGGACATCGACGTGATCATGAAACGCGTCAAGCGTCGCGCAGACCGGCCGCTGCTGCAGACCGAGGATCCGGTTGCGACGGTCGCCCGCCTGCTCGAAGCCCGCGAGCCGGTCTATCAGGGGGCTGATCTCACGATCCTGTCGCGCGACGTGCCGCATGACCGGATTGTCGATGAATGCATGGACGCCTTGCGCGGCAGGTTGTGTGGCCACGCCGCGCCGCCAGCCCAGGAGTCAACAACGACAGCAACGACGGCTACAACGGACGGGATAAGCGCGACCTCATGACGGCACCCCTGAAACACTCCGATCCCATCACCGTCGACGTCGCGCTCGGCGACCGCGCCTATGACATTATCATCGGCCGCGACGTGCTGCAGTCGCTGGGCGCCCGGATCGCCGCGCTGCGGCCGGGCGTGCGGACCGCCATCGTCACCGACCGCACCGTTGCCAAGCACTGGCTGGAACCAGCGCAAGCGTCGCTGGCCGCGGCCGGCATCCCGACGTCGCATGTCATCGTCGAGGAGGGCGAGGGGTCGAAAACCTATGCCGGACTGGAGAAGGTCTCTGAGGCGCTGATCGCAGCTAAAATCGAGCGCAACGACCTCGTGATCGCGCTCGGCGGCGGCGTCGTCGGCGACCTCGCCGGATTCGCGGCGGCGATCCTGCGCCGCGGGGTCGATTTCGTGCAGGTGCCGACCTCGCTGCTGGCGCAGGTGGATTCCTCCGTCGGCGGCAAGACCGGCATCAACTCGCCGCAGGGAAAGAACCTGCTCGGCGCGTTTCATCAGCCGGTGCTTGTGATCGCCGACACCTCTGTCCTGGACTCGCTGTCGCCGCGCCAGTTCCGCTCCGGTTATGCCGAAGTCGCCAAATATGGCGTGCTCGGTGATGAAGCCTTCTTCGCCTGGCTCGAGACCAATCACTCGGGCATCGTCTCCGGCAGCGCGGCGCGCGAGCATGCGATTGCCACCTCGTGCCGCGCCAAGGCGGCGATCGTGTCGCGCGACGAGCGCGAAACCGGCGAACGCGCGCTGCTCAATCTCGGCCACACCTTTGGTCATGCGCTGGAGGCCGCCACCGGCTTTTCCGATCGCCTGTTCCATGGCGAGGGCGTTGCGGTCGGCATGGTGCTGGCGGCGGAATTTTCCGCAGGGCTCGGCATGATCTCGCAGGCGGACGCCGCACGCGTCGAGCGTCATCTGGCTTCGGTCGGCTTGCCGACCCGATTGCAGGACATCGCCGGATTCGCCCAGGAAGGGCTGGCGGATGCCGATACGCTGATGGCGCTGATGGCGCAGGACAAGAAGGTCAAGCGCGGCAAGCTCACCTTCATCCTGCTGGAGGCTGTCGGCCGCGCAGTGATCGCAAACGACGTCGAACCGGCATCGGTTCGCGCCTTCCTGCAACAGAAGCTGTCGGAATGAGAACGGGACTGTCAGGGCGCATCATGGAGCCGTCGCGCGGGCTTGGTGCCGTCGCGAGGCAGGCATGAGTTCGACCGCGTTCAATCTGCTGCTTGCGTTCCTCCTGCTCGCCGCCAACGCGTTCTACGTGGCGGCCGAGTTTGCGCTGGTGAAGAGCCGCGGGTTCCGCATCAGGGCGATGGTCGAGCAGGACCGGTTCGGCGCGCGCCTGCTGCAAAGCATGATGGGCAACATCGAGGCCTATCTCGCATGCTGCCAGCTCGGCATTACCATGGCCTCGCTCGGTCTCGGCTGGGTCGGCGAGCCCACCGTTTCGGCGCTGCTCGAGCCGTTGCTGATCCCGCTCGGAATGTCGCAAGCGACGTTGCACTTCGTGTCGTTCCTCGCCGGGTTCCTGGTGTTCTCCTCGCTGCATATCGTGATCGGCGAGCAGGTGCCGAAGACGCTGGCGATCAGGCAGCCGATGCCGGTTTCGCAATGGATCGCGTATCCGCTCTATTTGTCCTATCTGGTTTTCTGGCCGCTGAACTGGCTCCTCAACAGCGCGTCACGCGGAATTTTGCGCCTGCTCGGCGTGCAGGAATCCTCACAGCATGAAATCCTCACCGACTCCGAGATCGAGGGGCTGGTGGAGGAATCGGCCGTGCACGGCGGCATCGAAAGCGGCGAGGCCGAATACATCCACAATGTTTTCCGCTTTGGCGACCTCGCCGTATCTGACGTCATGGTCCACCGCACCGCCATGGTGATGATCAATGCCGATCTGCCGCCGGACGAACTGGTGCGCGAGGTGCTGGCGACCGAATACACCCGCATCCCGCTGTGGCGCGACAAGCCGGAAAACATCATCGGGGTGCTGCACGCCAAGGATCTGCTGCGCGCGATCCGCGCCTTCGATGGCGATACCTCGCGTATCAACGTTGCGGCCATCATGCTGCCGCCATGGTTCGTGCCGGAGATGCGGCCTCTGTCCGAACAGCTCAAGGCGTTCCGTCGCCGCAAGACCCACTTTGCGCTCGTCGTCGACGAGTATGGCGAAGTCGAAGGCATGGTGACGCTGGAAGACGTTCTGGAAGAAATCGTCGGCGACATTTCCGATGAGCACGACGTGGTGGTGGCCGGCGTCCGCGCCCAGCCCGACGGCTCCGTGGTGGTCGATGGTTCGGTGCCGATCCGCGATCTCAACCGTGCCATGAACTGGCATCTGCCCGACGAGGAAGCGACCACGATCGCGGGTCTGGTGATTCACGAGGCGCGTTCGATCCCCGAGCGCGGCCAGAGTTTTACCTTCCACGGCTTCCGCTTCCGCGTGCTGCGCCGCGAGCGCAACCGCATCACCGCCTTGCGGATCGTGCCGGTGCCGCGCGAGGCCGAGGAACAGAAGCCGAGGCGGGCGGGTACGGCGTTCTGAGCGGTACTATTCAATATCGATTGATACGCCGCTGAGCTTCCACGTCCCTTCGGATTCGATGAAGCCAAGCTGGTATTTCACCTGCTTGGGCGCCGTCTGGAAACGGCCTTTCAGTTTCAGCACGCCCTGCTCGTCGATCCTGGCGTCCTCGTCGGAAATCATTTTTTGCGCCACCACGGCGTCGAACACGGCGTGCTTCTCGACCAGGTCCTTGAACACGGCCCGCAGCTTTTCCGGCGGGAACTGCTCGCGAAACGGTTTTGAGATCTTGGCGTGGAGGATGGTGAAATTGTCAGCGGCGACCGCGTCGTTCAGCGTCACCAGGATGCTTTTCACCAGCACCTCCTGAGCGGCGGGACCGGGCATGTCGAGCGCGAAAGCCTCGATGGGACACGTGGCCATCAACGCCGCAAAGGCTGCCGCCAACCCCTGATGTGCCCAATAGCGCATCGGACGACCCCATCACATGGCGATGGGCATCGGGGTCAGTCCGACCCCGCGTTCTCATGGAAACCGCACCATCGCGCGACCGATTGTCTCACAAAGATGAATGCGCTGCCACCGTCCTGCGGCGACCTTCGCATCGCCATGGCGTACGCTCAGGCCAGATAGCGGATCGCTTCCGCGAGCAACCGTTCCGGCGGCTCCGCCGAGGTATCCAGCGTCAGCCTTGCATCGGTCCACGCCTCATATTCGGCGCGCCGTTGTTCGACCCTGGCCCAGTCGATCTCGGCCATCCCGTCGATATTGCGGATACGGGCGTCGATACGGCGGCGGTGGATCGCCTGGTCGACGCAGATGCATTCGATGATCTTCAAATCCGCGCGATATTTTGCCGCAAGCTTTCGCCACGCCGTGCGCGGGGCCTCGACCGGATTGACCGCGTCGATCAGGACGGAATGATTGAGCCGCAATTGTTCTGCTGCCAGGGCGTGTGCGACCTCATAGGCCGCGATCCCCGTTTGATCCCGGGAGAGGCCGCCGCGCCACATCGCCGCCTCGATCGGATCGACCGACAATAGCGGCAGCGAAAAATGCCGGGAAAGCCCTTCCGCCAGCGTGCTCTTCCCGGAACCGGGAAGCCCGGCCAAAACAATGAGCTTCAGCGTGGTCATCGGACGCTTATATCTGTGGCAGGGGTGATATAATCAGCGGCCCGTAGTTTCCCCGGGTGCCTGCGCCTTGATCGCCAGCGCGTGCACGGACCCCTTCAGTTCCGCGTCCAGCGTCGCATTGACCATGCGATGACGTTCGATCCGGCTCTTCCCTTCGAAGGCCGGCGACACAATATATACCCGAAAATGCGTCTCGCCGCCCGGCCTGTGGCCGGCATGGCCCTCATGCAGATGTGATTCGTCTGTTACGTCGAGGCTTTCGGGTACGAAAGCTTCACGCAACTTGTTTATGATATCGTCCTTGGTGCTCATGACGGCGGCATTACGTCCGGGACCGTTTTTCGTCAATGCCAGATCGGAACAGAGGTATTCGCAATGTCAAGACTTGAAGCCTCGGGCATTGCGTAGTCAAAGTCAGCCATGCCAATCGATTCATCCAAATTCTTCGACTCCATTCGCATCAAGCCCAACAAGCTGAGCGCGAAGCAGCAGGCTGCGGCGCGCGAAGAATCCGCCATGTGCGAATGGCCGGAGTGCAAGAACAAGGGCCCGCACCGCGCGCCCAAGGGCCGCGAGAACTCGAAAGAGTACTGGCACTTCTGTCTCAACCACGTCCGCGAATACAACCAGGGCTACAACTTCTTCCAGGGCATGAGCGCCGACTCGGTCGCGCGCTACCAGAAGGATGCGCTGACCGGCCACCGCCCGACCTGGAAGATGGGCGCCAATGGCGGCAAGAAGGGCAAGGCCGGCGCCGAGCCCGATATCGACGCCGCTTCCGATCCGTTCAGCATGTTCTCGGAGCTTAACGGCCGCGGCCGTTGGCGGCCTGGTCCGGGAGGTGCTGCCGGCGAGACCAAGCCCGAAACCCGAAAAGTGATGAACGCCGAGCGCAAGGCGCTGCAGGTGATGGGGCTCGGCCCCGATGCGACGCTGGAAACGGTGAAGGCTAAATACAAGCTGCTGGTGAAGCAGCACCATCCCGACGCCAATGGCGGCGACCGCTCCACCGAGGATCGCCTGATCGAGATCATCAAGGCGTATAATTACCTCAAGACGGTCGTGCGCGGCGCGTAGTTTGGTTATCGTCCCGGCGAAGGCAGCCCTGTAACCCGGATGGAGCGCAGCGCACTCCGGGATTCTCTCCTCTGATCGACCGGTCCCGGATTACGTTTCGCTCCATCCGGGCTACCGTTGCTTTCATCAAGCCATCACCTCACCCCGGCATCGGCCCAATATACGCCGAACTCGGCCGGATCAGCCGCCCGGTGCGCTGCTGTTCGCGGGCATGCGCGGTCCAGCCGGCGGCACGCGCCACCGCAAATATTGGCGTAAATGCCTGGCGCGGGATTTTCAGCGCGTCGAGCAGGATCGCGGTGAAGAACTCCACATTGGTGTCGAGCGGCCGGTCCGGATTTTTCCGCTTCAAGGCGTCGCGGATATAGGCCTCGACCTCGCCCGCGAACGGCAGATCCAGGCCGCCGCCGGCGAGCCGCTCGATCGCGCCCTTGAGCACGTCGGCGCGGGGATCGCGCACCCGATAGACGCGGTGTCCAAAGCCCATCAGCCGCTCGCCGCGCGCCAGTGCGCTGTCGACCCAGGGCTTGATGCGCTCGCTCGATCCGATGGCGTCGAGCATTTCCAGCACCGGCTCCGGCGCGCCGCCATGCAGCGGCCCCGTCAGCGCGCAATAGCCGCCCGTCACTGCCGCAAACAGATCGGCATGGGTCGAGGCAATGACGCGCGTCGTGAAGGTCGAGGCGTTCATGCCGTGGTCGCACACCGTCACGAAATAGGCGTCGAGCGCCGCCGCTTCGCGCGCGTCGGGCTTGCGGCCGAGCATCATCGACAGCGTGTCGGCGGCATGGCTCGCGGTCGGATCGGGCGTCACGGGGTCATTGCCTTTGGCGCGCTGCACCAGCGCGCCTGCGATGACAGGAAATGCGCCGACAATAGTGGCCTCGTGCGTCAGTCCCGCTTCCGCGCGCAGCCCCGCGATGGCTGCGCGGAAACCATCGACGATCGACAGGCCTCGCGTGATTCCGAGCAGCTCCGGCAGCCGGGCGAAGGCGCGTTCGCGCCCGGCGCCAAGTGCGGCACGCACCGCGGCCTCGCCGACCGGCTGGCCGGTACCGCCGCTCCACAGCCGGGCAGTCACGCCCTCGAACCCGGTCTTGCGGGCCAGTTCGCCGACGCGCTCGCCGGCAATGATCAGTTCGCCGCGCTCGCCATCGACATGGCTGAGCACGGTTTCGGCCGCGGGAACGCCATCGAGGCCGATCGGGGTCTTTGAAAGCTGAATGTTCATGGTCGGATCTCCTTTGTGCACCGCAAAGGTCGGTCCTCTCGACAGATTGATCAATCTTGATTATGTAAATCAATATGAAAAAATCCGCCGGCCTGTACCTTTCGGCCCGCGAGGCCTCCGCCGAACTCGCGATCTCGCAGGCGACGCTCTACGCCTATGTCAGCCGCGGCCTGATCCGCTCCGAGCCGTCGGCCGATTCGCGCAGCCATCGCTACCGGGCCGAGGACGTCCGCACGCTCAAGGAGCGGCGGGCGCCGGCGCCGGAGCCGCGCGGGATGCGTAGTTTCGATGCGGATTTGCCTGTCATGGATTCGGCGATCGCAACCATCACCGAGGACGGCCCGATTTACCGCGGCGTCAACTGCGTCGATCTCGCCGAGCGCGATACGCTCGAACACGCCGCGACGCTGTTATGGGACGTCACCGGCGTCGATCCGTTTGCTCCGGACAATTGCCCGTCGATCTCGGATGAAATGCGCGCGGTGGCCGAGGCCGCCCGCGGGGCCAACGCGATCGATCGCGCCATTGCGGTGCTGGCGCTCGCGGCCGTTGCCGATCCGCGCGCCTTTACCCGCGCGCCCGAGGGACGCGCGATGGTCGGCGGCCGCATCCTGCGTCTGGTGGTCGCGACCATGCTGAACGCGAAGACCTCGCCGCAACCGTTGCACCTGCAGATCGCCAGGGCCTGGGCGCCCGATCACAAGCACGCCGCCGATCTGATCCGCCGCGCGCTGGTGCTGCTGGCGGATCATGAATTGAATGCCTCGACCTTCACCGTGCGCTGCGCGGCGTCGACCGGCCTAAACCTCTATGATGCGATGATTGCAGGTCTCGTTGCCCTGAAAGGTCCCAAGCATGGCGGCGCCGGCGTGCTGGCGGCGCAGCTGCTCAAGACGCTGGCCAAGGGCGACGTCGCGCCCCTGATTCGCGAGCGGGTGGCGCTGGGCGAGCGTTTCGCGGGCTTCGGCCACGGCGTCTACAAGCTCGGTGATCCGCGCGCGCAAGCCTTGCTGGAGGCTTTGGCGCGCTCGGGCGCAGAGCGCAAACTGACCCACGAAATCCCGGAACGCATTGCGGAAGCGACCGGCGAATTCGTCAATATCGACTATGCGCTGGCGGTGCTCGTGCACACGCTGGGCCTGCCGCCGGGCCATGAACTGGTGCTGTTTTCGATGGCCCGCACAGTCGGATGGATCGCGCATGCGAGCGAACAATTGCGCCAAGAGCGGCTGATTCGCCCGCGTGCGCGCTATGTCGGCCCCGCCCCGGGACGCGCCCGGATTACTTGACCGGCCTGGCCGGCTCGATCACGCCGCCGCCCTGGCGGCGGCGGATGATCCAGATCGCAAGCGCCGCAACCAGCGCACCGCCCAGCACCGCGAGCATCCAGAGATGCTTGGCGGTGCTATGATGGTGCGGCAGCCCGAAATATTCGTGCAGCACGGAGATTGCGAATACGCCCGGCAGCACATGCGCCATCGCCCAGACCAGGATGGCCGGAATATTCACGCCGTAAAACCGCAGCGGCGGCATGCCCAGCGCGCCCGCCGTGATCGGAACGAAGGCGCGGATTGGCGGCACAAAACGCGCAAAAAATACCGCAAGCGCGCCGCGGCTTTGGAAGAAGGCTTCGCTTTGCGCCACCACGGCGGGGTAGTTCTTCAGCGGCCAGACGCCGAGAATCTCGCGTTGCGAGCGATGGCCAACCCAGAACGCGGTGCCGTCCCCGAGTGCGGCCCCGGCAATCGCCGCCGCCAGCACCGCCCACAATTTCAGTTCGCCGCCGGGCACCAGCGCGCTCAAGGCGAGGATGATGGTTGATCCCGGCACCAGCGAGCCGATCACCGGAACGGCTTCCAGCAGGGCGGCGAGGAACAGCGTCAGGTAAGCAAGCCACGGATGGGCCGAGACAAAAGCGATCAGAGGATCGAGGAATGAGGCCACAAAATTCCCGTTGCGGTCGCGTGGGTTGCCGGATGCCCAGACCTAACAACTCGCCAAGGGGGCGGGAAGGGCCGTCCCGGCACCGGGTTCCGCAGCGGGCTGGCCCGGCCGCCGGGCAAAAGTACGGCGTGATTCGCAGGGCTGCCCTCCAAAAATCGAGTTCAGTGCCTATCTCAATGATAAGGCAGCGGAACTTTCATTGCGCGGCGGGCTTCTGCCGGCCGTTGCACTCTGCTAGGTTTGTGGCAACACCCATCCGCAGCCATTCAACAAATCTGGTTTCGGGAGCGCCCGGGACCTCGGAGGATTGATGACGACCGCCGCCATGCACAAAACTGTTGAGCCCGTCGGTTTGCCCGATATGAAGGTGTCGGTTCGGCAGGTATTTGGAATCGATACCGATCTCGAAGTGCCTGCCTATTCCGAAGTTGATCCGCACGTGCCGGACGTCGATTCGGATTACCGTTTCGATCGTGCCACCACGCTCGCGATCCTGGCCGGTTTCGCCCACAACCGCCGCGTCATGGTCACCGGCTATCACGGCACGGGTAAATCGACCCATATCGAGCAGGTCGCGGCGCGGCTGAACTGGCCCTGCGTGCGCGTCAACCTCGACAGCCACATCAGCCGTATCGATCTGGTCGGCAAGGACTCCATCGTCGTGCGCGACGGCAAGCAGGTCACGGAATTCCGTGACGGCATTCTGCCCTGGGCGCTGCAGCACAACATCGCGCTGGTGTTCGACGAATATGACGCCGGGCGCCCCGACGTGATGTTCGTGATCCAGCGCGTGCTGGAAGTCTCCGGCCGCCTGACGCTGCTCGACCAGAACAAGGTGATCAAGCCGCACCCGTCGTTCCGCCTGTTCTCGACCGCCAACACGGTCGGTCTCGGCGATACGTCGGGCCTCTATCACGGCACCCAGCAAATCAACCAGGGCCAGATGGACCGCTGGTCGATCGTCACCACGCTGAATTACCTGGCGCATGACGAGGAAGTCGAGATCGTGCTCGCCAAAGCGAAGCACTATCGCACGCAGGAAGGCCGCGACATCGTCAACAAGATGGTGCGGCTCGCCGACCTCACCCGTAACGCGTTCGCCAATGGCGACCTATCGACGGTGATGAGCCCGCGTACGGTGATCACCTGGGCGGAGAACGCCGATATCTTCTCCGACATCGGCTTTGCGTTCCGCGTCACCTTCCTCAACAAGTGCGACGAGCTGGAACGGCCGCTGGTGGCTGAATTCTATCAGCGCTGCTTCAACGCGGAGCTGGCCGAGAGTTCGGTCAACGTGGCGCTCAGCTAGCCCATGCCAACCATTTCCGTCGAGCGCACCATTGGAAAGACCAAGAAGGCGGTGCTCGGCGGACTCATCGGCTACAACAACGAGAAGATGGGGAAGCAGAAATACAAGCGCCTCGCCATCTCCTTACGCGAAGGCGACAAGATCGTCGGCGGGATTGTCGGTGAGGTCTGGACCACGGTGCTGTTCATACAGTTGTTCTGGATGGAGCAGAAACTTCGCGGCAAGGATTTTGGAACAAGGCTGATCACGGCGATTGAAGACGAAGCGAGGCGGTTTGGGGCCACGCGGTCCTATCTCGATACGATGAGTTTTCAGGCGCCGGGTTTCTACCGCGCCTGCGGTTATGAGGAATTCGGTTCGATCGAAGGTTATCCTGAAGGCGTGACGCGCCATTGGTTCACGAAAGCGCTATGAGCACATCCAACTCCAAATTCCGCACTGGATCCAAGGAAGCGCCGACCGAACCGTTCAAGCGCGCGGTGACGTCGTGCCTGCGCGCAATCGCAAGAGCGCCCGAGCTCGAAGTGACGTTCGCGGCCGAACGTCCGGGTCTCGCGCCGGGCAAGGCCCGGTTGCCCGAACCTGCGCGCAAGATGACGAAACGCGATGCCGCGATCGTGCGCGGCCATGCCGATTCGATCGCGCTGAAACTCGCCTGTCACGATCCCAAGGTCCACCGCAAGCTGATGCCGGGCAATCCGCAGGCGCGCGGCGTGTTCGAGGCGGTCGAGCAGGCCCGCGTCGAAGCGATCGGCTCGCGGCGGATGGCCGGTGTCGCGAAAAACCTCACCGCGATGCTCGACGATCATTTCCATCGCGGCAAATTCGACGAGATCACCGACCGCGCCGACGCGCCGCTGTCGGATGCGCTGGCGATGCTGGTGCGTGAACGGCTGACCGGCATGGCGCCGCCGACGGCGGCGAAGAAGATGGTCGACCTCTGGCGTCCGGTGCTGGAAGACAAGATCGGCGCGCGCCTCGATCAGTTGAGCCGCGTTACCGAAGACCAGGCCAAGTTCGGCGACCTCGTGCACGATCTGCTGTCGGCGCTCGATCTTGGCGACGACCGCAACGCCGATGCCGATGACGACGAGAACAACGAGGAGAATCAGGACGGCGAGAACGATCAGTCCGGCGCCGAAGGCTCGCCCGACTCTGACGCCGCGCAGGAAATGAGCGCCGATCAGGCCCAGGCCTCGACCGACGAGATGTCGGAGAGCGCGATGGAAAGCGCGCAGGCTTCCACGTCAGACACCTTCGACGACGGCGAACTCGGCGACGACGAAACGCCGGGCGAGGCGACGCGGCCGAATACGCGCGGCGCCAATGAACCGCGCGGGCCGGAATATCACGCCTTTGCGCCGAAGTTCGACGAGGTGATCGCGGCCGAGGATCTCTGCGACCATGACGAACTGGAACGGCTCCGCAGCTATCTCGACAAGCAGCTCGCGCATCTGCAGGGCATCGTCGCCCGGCTCGCCAACCGGCTGCAGCGCCGCCTGATGGCGCAGCAGAACCGCGCCTGGGAGTTCGATCTCGAGGAGGGCATCCTTGATCCGGCGCGGCTGTCGCGCGTGGTCACCGATCCCTATCATCCGCTCTCGTTCATGCACGAGAAGGAAGCGACCTTCCGCGACACCGTGGTGACGTTGCTGCTGGACAATTCCGGTTCGATGCGCGGCCGTCCCATTACGGTGGCGGCGACCTGTGCGGATATTCTGGCGCGGACGCTGGAGCGTTGCGGCGTCAAGGTCGAGATCCTCGGCTTCACCACGCGCGCCTGGAAAGGCGGGCAGTCCCGCGAGGCGTGGCTTGCCGCCGGCAAACCGGCCAATCCCGGCCGGCTGAACGATTTGCGCCACATCATCTACAAATCCGCCGATGCCCCCTGGCGCCGCGCGCGGAAAAATCTCGGCCTGATGATGCGCGAGGGGCTTTTGAAGGAAAACATCGACGGCGAGGCGCTGGATTGGGCGCACAAGCGCCTGCTCGGACGTCCCGAACAGCGCAAGATCCTGATGATGATTTCGGACGGCGCGCCGGTCGACGATTCCACCCTGTCGGTCAACCCAGGCAATTACCTCGAACGGCATCTGCGTCATATTATCGAGGAGATCGAGACCCGTTCGCCGGTCGAACTGATCGCGATCGGTATCGGTCACGACGTCACGCGGTATTATCGCCGTGCGGTTACCATCGTCGATGCCGAGGAACTCGGCGGCGCCATCACCGAAAAGCTTGCCGAGCTCTTCAGCGAGACCCACGGCGCCGCGCCCACGACAACGCGCCGGCCACGCCGTCTGCATTCCTGAGAGTATGCGCGCACCTAGCAGCCGCCGTCGCTTTCTGAAAACTGCAGCGGCGGGGCTCTCGGCCGTGGCGCTGCCCGCCATCGCGCATGCGCAGACCGCAGTTCAGCGGCCGCCGAAGCCGGCAATCCCGGACGAATATTCGGTCACCGCGCCGGTCTCGATCGAGGTCAATGCAAGGCCGCTACCGTCGTTCGATACCCGCGACCGCTCACATGTGCGGTTTGGCTCGCTGGAATATCGCAGCGGGTTGATTCTGACCTCACGGTTTCGCGGCTTCGGCGGCCTGTCGGGGCTGCGGCTCGACGCCAAGGGCGAACGCTTCATCGCCATCAGCGACAAGGGCGGCTGGTTTACCGGCCGCATCGTCTACAAGGGCCGCGAGATGACCGGCCTCGACGATGTCGAAGCGTCGCCGATACTCGGTCCCGATGGCAAGCCGATCACCGCGCGCGGCTGGTACGATACCGAGGCGATCGCACTCGATGGTTCTTACGTTTACGTCAGCCTGGAACGCGTCAATCAGATACTGCGGTTCGATTTCGCCAAGGGTTTTACGCGCGCGCTCGGCGAGCCGCTGCCGTTGCCGCCGGCGGCGCGCAAGCTGCCGTTCAACAAGGGGATCGAGGCGCTGGTGACGGTGCCGAAGGGCCAGCCGCTGGCGGGGACGCTGGTCGCGATCTCCGAACGCGGGCTCGACGCCGGCGGCAACATCATCGGCTTTCTGATCGGCGGCAAGACGCCCGGCCAGTTCGGCATCCGCCGCACCGAGAATTTCGACGTCAGCGACGCGGTGTTGCTGCCCTCGGGTCAATTGCTGTTGCTGGAGCGCAAGTTTTCCATGCTCGGCGGCATCGGCGTCCGGATCCGGCGCATCGCGCCAAATTCAATCGCCTCAGGCGCCGTGATCGACGGTCCCACGATCTTCAGCGCCGATCTCGGCAGCGAGATCGACAATCTGGAAGGCATCGACGCCCATGTGACCGACGAGGGCGATACGGTGCTGACGCTGATCTCCGACGACAATTTCTCGATGATCCAGCGCAATCTGCTGCTGCAGTTCACGCTGGTGGATTGAGGCAGGCGGGAGTTTCGCTGCGCAACGCTGTCTTCGGAACGGTTCTTGCAGCGATCCGGGCAGTGAAACCGGAGCATTTGATGACCAAGTCCATTCGCGCAGTTTTCATCCTTTCGATCGTTTTCGCGGGCTTCGCCGCGCGGGCGGAAACCTGGCCCACCCGGATGATCAAGGCGACCATCCCCTTTGGCGCGGGCAGCGCGGCCGACGTCGTGCCGCGGCTGCTGTTCGATCGCCTGGCGGTCGAGCTTGGCCAGCCGATCGTGATCGAGAATCGCGCCGGTGCGGGTGGAACGGTCGGTTCGGGCCTGGTGGCGAAGGCTGATCCCGACGGCTACAGCATTCTCTCCAACTCCAACGCGTTGACGATTGCACCGGCGATCTTTCCGAACCTGGCCTTCGATGCCGCGCGCGACCTCGCCTCGGTGCTGATGATCGGCTCCACCGCCAATGTGATGATCGTGCCGAATTCGCGTCCGTGGAAAACCATCCGGGATTTCGTCGCGGACGCCAAGGCGAAGCCCGGATCGATCTCCTACGGTTCGGTCGGTATCGGCAGCGCGGTCCATATCAGTTCCGAGAAATTCCGCCTCGCCGCCGGCTTTGAGGCCACCCACATCCCCTATCGCGGCGGCGGCGAGGTGATCGCCGATATTCTGGGCGGCCGGATCGATTTCTATTTCTGTCCGCTCGCAACCGCGCTGCCGCTCATCCAGCAGGGCCAGGTGCGTGCGCTCGTGGTATCGACGGCCAAACGCGCCGCTGAGCTGCCCGATGTGCCGAGCCCGGTCGATATCGGATTGAAGGATGCCGACAGCGCGATCTGGTTCGGCGTATTGGTGCCGTCGAAGACGCCGCGCGAGATCGTCGACAAGCTGCATGCGGCGGGCACCAAGGTGCTGGCTGATCCGGTGACGCAGGAGGGTCTGAAAAAGCTCGCCATCGAGCCGATGCCGATGACCCCCGGCGAGATGGATGCACTCCTCAAGCGCGAGATCGCGGCCAATTTTGAGCTGATCAAGGCCGCCGGAATCAAGCAGTAGGGGGAGGGTTGCGCGGGCGGCGGGTTGAGGGGAAGGGGGCGGCTCGCTACAGAGGAGGCCAGCATCCTTCCTCCCGGTCCGGATATCCCTCAGGAATCCCACATGAGCAACCTGTTCTCCCCGATCCAGCTGCGCGGCCTCAAACTGCCGAACCGCATCATGGTGGCGCCGATGTGCCAGTATTCCTCTGATGATGGCGACGCCAATGACTGGCACTTCACGCATATCAATTCGCTGGCGCTGTCGGGCGCTGCGATCTTCTGCATCGAGGCAACGGCGGTCGAGGCGATCGGCCGGATCACGCCGGGCTGCCTCGGCCTCTACAACGACGCCAACGAAGCGGCGCTGAAGCCGATCCTGGCCTCGGTGCGCAAGCGCTCCAAGGCCGCCGTGATGATCCAGCTCGCCCATGCCGGCCGCAAGGCGTCGAGCCACACGCCCTGGGACGGCGGCCAGCTGATCCCGGTTTCCGAAGGCGGCTGGCGGGCGGAAGGGCCGTCGGCGATTGCGCACAAGGAGAGCGAGACGCCGCCAAAGGCGTTCGATGCGGACGGCCTCGCGAGGGTGCGCGATGCGTTCGTCGCTGCCACCAAGCGCGCCGAGCGGCTCGGCATCGACGCCATCGAGGTGCACAGCGCCCACGGCTATCTGCTGCATCAATTCCTGTCGCCGATCTCCAACCAGCGCACCGATCAATATGGCGGGTCGCTGGAGAATCGCATGCGCTTTCCGCTCGAAGTGTTCGACGCGGTGCGCGCGGCGTTCCCGCACGACAAGCCGGTGGGCTTGCGGCTTTCCTCGACCGACTGGGTCGAGGGCGGGTGGGATCTGGCGCAGACGATTGAATACGCCAAAGAACTGAAAAAACGCGGCGTCGACTGGATCGACGCGTCGTCGGGCGGCGTCAGCCCGTTGCAAAAAATCCCGCTCGGCCCCGGCTACCAGGTGCCGTTCGCGCAAGCCATCAAGCAGGCGACCGGCCTCACGACGATTGCGGTCGGCCTGATCACCGAAGCCAGACAGGCCGAGGAGATCGTGGCCTCCGGCAAGGCCGACATGGTCGCGCTGGCCCGCGGCATGCTCTACGACCCGCGCTGGGGCTGGCACGCCGCCGCCGAACTCGGCGGCGAGGTGTTTGCGCCGCCGCAATATTGGCGCTCGCAACCCTCGACGCAAAAAGCGCTGTTCGGCGCCACCACGTTCGGGACAAGGTAGCAACTCTTCTTCCCTTCTCCCCTTGTGGGAGAAGGTGGCGCGAAGCGCCGGATGAGGGGTTTGCATCCGCGGAGACAGACCCCTCACCCGTCCACGATGCTTTCGCATCGTGTCCACCCTCTCCCACAAAGGGGAGAGGGGAAGTAAGTGCATCTCTACCGTCGTCATTCCGGGGCGATGCGTAGCATCGAACTTTGGTGCGCAATTGCGCACCTGAGAATCTCGAGATCCCGGATTCGCATCTTCGATGCGCTCCGGGATGACGGATGCGCTTTGGCGCATCCTCAATTCATTCCCGGCGGTGCATCGGTCGCTTTGACCTGCCAGAACCGCAGCATGCGCTGCGCATTGTCCAGCGTCAGTTTGGCGTATTGCGATTTGGCCATCGCCAGTTCGTGCGGGCCCATATTGCCTGACGCGAAGCGGCTGTCGAGCACGGCGGCCACGGTTTCCCAGCTCAGCCCCGCGACGCGGCACGGAACCAGCAGGCCTTCATCGCGCAGGCTTTGCATCAGCGGGCGGATGACGTCGATGCCGGAGCGCGACAGTTCGGCGAGCGCCGCCACCGTCTCCTCGTATTTTCGCTGTTTGGCAAAGCTCATCAGCGCGGCTTCGTTGAGCTGGCCATTCTTGGCGAGCAGCGTCACGTAGCGCTTGGCGGCACCGAAATCGCGCACGCGGGACATTTCGCGGTTGGCGCCGTCGGCGGCGGCGGCAATGGCGCCGCGGATTTCCTCGAACAGATGCGGCGGCGCGCGCGACAGCAGCCGCGTGCGCACCGCTTCGGTGGCGTCGCGCAGCAATTGTCGCCTGATATTCGGCGGCAGGTCGACGCGGATGCCGGTCTCGACCGCAAGCTCCGGATCGTGTTCGGCCTGCGCCAGCAGCACGGCAAAACCGTTCGCGGAAACCTTTGCGCCGGGATTGGCGACCAGCTTGCGGCTGACGCTCGGGTAATGCCGCGCCAGCAGCGCGTCGGTGACGATCTCGGCGAGCCACCAGCGGCCGGATATCGCCAGCAGATGCGCCTCGCTTTTGCTCTGCGCGAGCTCGACCAGATCCTCCGCCGACAGCCGCGCGGATTCGGTCAGCACGGGCGCTGCGACGGAAATATCCTCGTTGTGGGCCAGGCGGCGGATCACGGCATGCGGCGCCTGTTTCACCGACGCGAGCTGGCTGCTCATTTCGGCGAGCGCGATGCGCGCGCTGACGTCGGCGATGGCGCGCAGCTCGATGGTCCTGATCAGCCGTTCGAGCACGTCGCCGAACAGCTCGATCTGTTCGCCATTGAAGCCGTCGGCCGAGGTCAGGAACAGGTCCGTGACGCGGCGAAAGGTTTCAAGGTGTTTTTGCGCCGAGCCGGCCTTGATGGCCGCCTCGACCTCGTCGGCGATGGATTGTTCTAGCATCGCTCGTCCTGAGCGTTCGAAGCCAATTCTGGCACAGGGCAAAAGCGTATGGGCAATAGCTGAAGGTTCGGTAAAATTTGAGGTGTTTGGCGGGCCTCTCACCGTCATTGCGAGCCAACGGGTCGGCGCGAAGCGCCGCCCGATGACAGGCTCCGCGAAGCAATCCATGGCGCGGCATAACGGATGGATGGATTGCTTCGTCGCGCTCGCAATGACGGGGAGGAGAAACCGCACCCGGCGCATGCGGCCTTGCGCGCGGTACTCCGTGAAATTACGGAGATTTGGCTCGCCGTGTTTGGCGCGGCGCATTTGGCACGGCGCTGATGGGGAAGGCGGGGTAGGGGTGATTGCGTCATTCTCCGCTGTCGTCCCGGCGAAGGCCGGGACCCATACTCCGTGACGCTGATTGTTGCAGAAGGTCTCCAACGTTGGCGTTCTCACCGAAAGGCCGCGGCGTATGGGTCCCGGCCTTCGCCGGGACGACGGCACACCTTCACATTCCCGCGGCAGGTTTCGCCCGGGTTGTTCAAATCGTTCACCCCCCAATCCAGAGGGCGCAGGGAATGCCGGATGCGCGCTGCACCCGCGGTCTCGTGTGCGAATAGTGCAAAGAAAGCTGCACACGAGCATACAGGGCAGCGGAGAGCATCCGACATTCCCTGCGCAGTGGCTTTACGGCTTATAACGCGATCTCCCCGGTCGGGCCGTGCTCGTTGTCACCGTCATCAGTGGGAGGCGTGAGCCTCTTCACCAACTTGACGCCAGCATACGGGGCATCAGGACCACGCGTCTTTACCGTACGCTCAAGCTGCACTCGTCAGGCGCAACATCAGCGTCCACCGCGACCCGTCCCTCGTTGTGACGATGGCCAACGCCCCTCTGAGTGGGACGGGATGGGCAAATATGTGCAGGTGATTTGGGGTCGGAGGAAAGCGAAATATTTTTGATTTTCGGAAATTTAGGGCTTGACATGGATTCTGTAAATCAGAAGTGAGCCGCCCCGGCTTCCGCCTTCGCTCGTTGAGCTACGGCGGACAGGTCGCCAAGGCTACGCCGGGCGCGGCCGTCGGGTTGTTTTGTCGCAGCCCCGATGTCGTCCCGGCGAAGGCCGGGACCCATAACCACAGGATTTGGTGGTTTATGCGAAGTCGTCGAACAGCGCCTCTCAACACAAACGCCGCGGCGTATGGGTCCCGGCCTTCGCCGGGACGACAATACTCTTCACAGCAGATGCGAGAGATCGCTCCAGTCAGGATTATCCTGTTCGATCAGCCTGATCTTCCAGTCACGATGCCAGTTCTTCAATTGCTTCTCGCGCGCGATGGCTTCCTGCGGAGAAGCATAGGCTTCCATGTAAACCAGACGCGTGACGCCGTATTTCTTGACAAACTCCGAGCCGCGTCCGGCGCGATGCAGCGTGAGGCGGTTGCTGAGATCGTTGCAGACGCCGATGTAGAGCGTGCCGTGGCGGGCAGAGGCGAGGATGTAGACGTGGTAGGTGCGGGGGGTGGTCATGTGGTTACAGGCCCCGGCCAGTGCAAATTGTCGTCCCGGCGAAGGCCGGGACCCATACGCCGTGTCGTTTGTGTTGAGAGACGCTGTTCGACGATTGTGCCCACAAGCCAATCCTGTGGTTATGGGTCCCGGCCTTCGCCGGGACGACGGTTCACACCTCCGCCGGCATTTCCACCGCTTCCGCCTTCACCGGCATCGGCCACGTCGCATACTTCTCCGGCAGATTCACCGGGCGATACTCCTTCACCTCGGCCATCCGCTTCACCACCGACTCATGAATCACAGCCCCCTCCGGAATCACCCTTGGCTCCGCATCCGGGATGTAAAATCCAAAATACACCTGCCGCTTCGGCCACTCCCGGTACTTCGCGCTCTTCGGCAGAAATTCGAGCAGCCACCACGCCCCCGTCAGCGACGTGTGCACCTCGCCGCACACATCAGGCGCGACATAGGAGAACGGGCTGTTCTTGCGCGGAATGCCCCAGGCGAGCTGGTTGACATTGGCGTGGTTGAACTTGAGGCCGGCTTTTTCGGCCTCGTCGATCATCCAGAGCAGCGGATATTTGGAGAGCCCGGATTGCTTTTCGGGATAGCCGCCGCCGATATCGGCGTGCACGCCTGAAAACCACACCTGCAGGATATCCTGCGGCGCGTCCTTGATGTCGTTGAAGCGGACCGGCTTGTAGGTCTGCGGCGCGTCCCACTTCTTCAGCCGGAACATGCAGCGCCGCTCGTCGATCGAGATCGCCTGCCGGAAAATCTGCACGCTCGGGTTCTGCAGCGTCCAGGCCAGTTCTTCCAGACTCGGGAGATAGAACCGATCGGGCCGCGGCACGATGACGCTCGCCACCGTATCCCAGACGCCGACGAAGCGGATGGTGGGCCAGCGCGCGGAGGTGATGCGCGCGAACTGCGCGGCGTTGTCGAACGGCGAGGGCGGCTCGGCGTCCTCGGCGGCGGCGGCGTCAACGCGCCCCCTGAATTTGGCGCGCAGCTTCGGCGCCTCGTCGCTGGAGAACGCCTTGTAGGCGATCAGGCCGCTGCCTGCGAGATTGGCCTGCTCTTCCGTGATCAGGCCGATCTTGTGGATCAGCCCCGCCAGCACCCGCACGGTGTAGGCGCCGCGGGAAAAGCCGAACAGATAGATCTGGTCGCCCTCGCGCCAGTTCTGCACCAGGAAAGCGTACGCCGCCAGCACGTTGTCATCGAGCCCATAGCCGGTGGCGAGCCCCAGGATGGCGTTGAAATTCTGCCTGAGCCTGTGCCACGTGTTCGGCCGCGCCAGCGTGCCGACGCCGGGATCATAAAACACCAGCTGCCGCGGCTCGGTCTTCTCGGTCTTGCGCAGGCAGCGATAGAGCTTCAGCACATTGGAGATGTTTTCGGAAATCTCGTTGCCGGTGCCGTCGCAGCAGATGATGATGTTCCTCACGGATGCGCCCCCCGTTACTACCTTGGCGAGCATAGCGCAATTTTTTGCATTTGTTGAGTTAGGTATCGGAGCGAAACTTAGGTTCAGTTCGTTTTCTGTTTACGAAGGAGCGCGCATGGATCGCCCTTGGGCGTGAGAATTGTCGTTCGTATTCTCGCGCGCGTTACGCTAACCCGAAAATTCTGTCGCGCCTGACTCATGTCAGGCGTGATCACGTTGTTTCGTACGATACGGTCAAGGTTTGCAACAATCTTCCTGCCGGCGTAACGCGGCCAGCCTTCGAAAATAATTACCTCGTCGAATTGCTTACCCTTGGCCTTGTGCATATTCATGACAACCACACCCCGTTCGGGTCGTGCGGCACGAGCGAAGTGTTCCTGGACAAAAGCCTGCTGAGTGATTGCCAAAGCGTTTCGATATCTGCCGTACGTCCTCCAGTCCTGTGACAAACTTTGACGCAACACGCTGCCGCGCTCTAGCAAACGTATGTTGCGGACTTCACTAGCTATCTCCCTGAGACGAGGGCAGGCACTCTCTTCAAGCACTGTGCGCACGGCTATCCAGTCGCTGTCGGGGTCACCAGTAAGTTCAATTGATCGAGTTGCATTGATCGCATCAAGGGTCGCATGAAAAATACTCTTGACCGGCTGCGGGAGCCCCGCGTCGTTCTTTTCGACGCACCTAGCGAATGCCTTGAGAATAGCATCTGCTTCCTTAAGGTTGCCCTTGCCAGGTTCGTCTCCATTCCTACCTCGATAGAACGCGCAGATTAGATCGATCGACGACTCAACGCCGTCGCTTCCTGATACTTGTTGAAGAAAGTATGCAACCACTTCAGCAGCGAGAATTGGACCCTCCATGTCGATGACCGCTGTGTGCAGTATCGTCGGCATCGAACCAAGCGGAGCACGGAACGAGTCAGACACTTGTCGTGTCATGCGTTTGGTAGGGACCAAAATGGCCACGGTCCAATGCTTCGTGCCAGTCTTTAGGCGACGTGCGCGCGCTTGTAGCGTGCGACCGTTCAGAGATGCCAGTGCTTGGTTTTCGTTAGGCTCGAAAAGGTGAAAGTAGATGCCATTGTAACTGTCCTGACTGAACTGGCCACTCAGTATATCGTTACCGAATACTGTAATATCGGTGCCCTTGCTTCGGTGGTTATCCGATTTCAAATCGAATACAGTTGGATGCAATGTGTCTTTGAACTGCTGTAGACGCTTCGCTTCCGCTCCTGCAAATTCAAATATGCGTTGTTCAGGATCAGCTAGCGCGATCAACGTACTTCCGGTGCTGAGCGCCTTAACGACTCGCCACTGGTCTGCGGTCGTGTCTTGAAATTCATCAAGAATGATGGTGGGGAACGCGCTCGTGACGAGAGCTCTAACCTTGTTCGATGCGCGAAGAAGCTTGCTTGTGTATTGCGCGAAAACCCCGAAGCAAATTCGACCCTCATGCTCGGCGAGTCTAATTCGTTCGTTGTCTTCCAGTAGCTGCTTCTCAGCGCGCTCATTGTCCGACAGTTTAGAATCTGCCTTATACTTTCGTCGAATCGCCGAGAGCGCAATAGCTTCGTTGGGAGGCGTTACTAACATAAGGCGTCGCGGAAGGCCGACCAAGTATCCATGTGTCTTGAGAATGCGCCAGAAAAACGCGTGATAGGTGTCGACGTCTATTTTGTTTTTTTCATCCTTCGTTATTCCTCTCTCCTCGTCGATCGCCTCCAATATCCTTGCTACGGTCGCGCGCGCGAAACTAAGGAAAAGGATCGTTTGAGCCGGACGCAAATCCGCTGATAGGAGTGCCGCCTTTAAGATTGCGATCGTCGTCTTGCCGGAGCCCGGTCCGCCGGAAATCAGCAGGTGACCTTCCGCTTCGAGAATGTCTTTTTGCACTTTAGTAAGATCGACCACTAATCTAACCCCCAGATTTGGTCGCCGGTTGCGGATCGCATGCCTTCTTCAATGCAATGCAAACATCACGAATCCACTTTGGAATCTCCGCTTCCGAGCATTGTGCAAGAAAGTCGGCAATGCCCCAATTCCCTTTAGACGAAGCGAAGTAATCTGCCAGCGCGGCCGCCGTATTTTTCTTATAATCTGGGTATTTGGTCTTAAGGTGCGGCGGCCACTCCAACGCAGCTGCGAAACGCTCGAGCGCCGCTTGGGGCGTGTTCTTGAAAACAAGGCTCTCGAAGCCAGTCTCACCGTGCATGAATAGGGCCTTGACCTCCGCTTCGATTGCTTTCTTGCGATCATCAGTTTGTTTGTCGCAGACGGCGAAGGTTTCCTTACCCAGGCTCTTGTAAAGATGAGCCAAATCCACAATCTGTGTTTCCGAGCCTGCATCAAGTACCGAAATGCCCAGGGCTTCCAGCGAGGCATAAGTCGATGGCTTCAACTCGCTGAGGCGTCGCGCTGCGGCAGGCAGTGCACTTGCCTCAGTTGCGCCTTCGGCCAAGAGCACTCGTCGCGCCAGTAGGCCCTCGCAAAAGCGGGTACGGAATTGCTGCCGGTATCGTTTCAGTTTGACGCTGTCGGGCAAAACGACTTTCGACTGCGTCATTTCGCCATCGGCGGTTCGACTGAGAACGACAGTCTCTTCTAGAGAGAATTCTTCAAGAACATAAGGCGAGTGTGACGTGAAGATTGTTTGTGCCGATAGTTGGCGTAGTTCATGAACGATGCGCTTTTGCGCATAAGGCGGAATAGCCGTTTCGGGCTCCTCCATCGCAAAAATAACATTCTGCTTGTCTTCTGCGATTTGGGACAACATAGCGAGCAGAAGCATATTGATCGTGCCCGTGCCCTGACGAAAATAGGGCGCGGAATAGGTGCCGTTCCCCGTGTCGATGAAGGCGGTGATCACTTCGCGCAAATGCCTTCGCGTGAGAGCCGAGACCCGAAGATGAGGTTGAATCCCCCATTCACGCGGCACGTATTTCTTGAGGGCCGCGTCGATACTGCCCAGGACACCAGAGATCCCCATCTCTGGATCGCTGGCGACGTCGAATGTCGACAGTTCGTGGAGTGTGGCTCCCCACATCTTTGGTCGAATTTCTTTTAGACGTAGAATTATGTCGAGCAGACTTCCTCGTTCTAGGCTGAGTGCGCGCGTGCCTGTGCGGATCGAGCGCAAATACAGAAAGCCGCACTTCTGCTTGTCGCGCTTCGTGAAGTGATCTGGTGTTTCGTTTTCGTCCAGTGTGCGTGTGTAATATGTCTTTCCCTCGAAGTCGTCTTCATCGGGGTCATACTTGCCGATGAAGGTTACGCGTAACGCCGGGATTGTCGGGGAGGTATCAAGTCCCAGCGAATCTGGCGCGTCATACAGTTCCTGCTTCGACGTGTTCCACCACTCGATGTAGTCGCCAAAATGGATGCGCTGCTCCTCGGACAGATCGGACACAACTACGGTCACGACGATCCGGTTAGGCGGTTCGCCTTCAGCAGCGAGTTCGGCGAGTTCGTCGTTGTCAGCCTCCGCGAGGTAGCGACCGAGATGAAAATCATGTTCGTCAATTGGCGAAGGCCGAGACAGACGGTCAGGTCCCATAGCTAAATCAAGCGCTTCAAGGATAGTCGACTTGCCAACGTTATTGTCGCCGATGAGAACCGCGTGGTCTGGAAAAAATAGAGAGGCCTTACGGATGCCTCTAAAATTTTCAATCGAAAGCTGGCTGATTTTCAAAAACGACCTCCCACCACAGTCGCTTAATTCTGTACACGCAATGGTTGTCTGGGTGGACACTAAAATCAAGTCGCTGGGACCGAATTTGCCGGCGGTGCGCCTTTCTTTTTCTCCGTTCGGGCATCCTCGTCTTCGCTTCAGTTGAGCAAGAAAGACATGGATGGCCGGGACAAGCCCGGCCATGACGGAGAACGAATTCCAAAAACAAAAACGGCCGGGTCTCTCGACCCAGCCGTTCAAAACTCTCTAAAGCCGCCAATGAAGCGGAGCTAAACCTTTAGCTCGCCTTCTTCACGTATTCCGGCTTGCCGACCTTCTTCTGGATCGCGCGCTTGAGATCCAGCGCGCGGGGCGACAGCACGTCGGCTTTGGCCTTGAGAAGATAGCCGTCGAGGCCGCCATTGTGGTCGACGCTCTTGAGCGCGTTGGTCGAGACGCGCAGGCGCACGTTGCGGCCGAGCGCGTCCGAGATGAAGGTGACGTTGACCAGGTTCGGCAGGAAGCGCCGCTTGGTCTTGATGTTCGAGTGGCTCACCTTGTTACCCACCAGCGGGCCCTTGGCCGTCAGTTCGCAGCGCCGAGACATCGCACAAAATCCTCTTCCATCCCCGCAACCTGGCAGCGCATCATGGCGCCGCGCGGGGGTCCAAAATCATGTCCATTTCCAGGAACCGCGGACGTATAGGGCGAGAGGCCCCAGGCGTCAAGGTTTTGCGGGGTTTCGCTTGAGATTTTGCGCATCCCTAAGAAGGCGGCATTGCCGGTTTGGAAGCCATTACAAGGGTTTAAGGATATCAAGACGTTAGGACCATATAAAGGGCGCAATCCCCGCCGACATCTCTGTTCCCCGCGGATTGAGCCACCGCGAGGGACCAGCCACGCGTTGATTGCCGGATATTTCTGACTACATAAACAAGCGCTCGCGCCAGCAGGACCGTCAGTTACGTGACCACACGTGCCATTTCGCATCGTTTCGGCCTGATGGGCAGTCTTGCGGCCGGCGCCCTGCTGTGGCTGGCGCCGCTGGAAGCGTCCGCGCAGGGCCGGCTCGATGCCCATTACGAGGCGTCGCTGGCGGGCATTCCCGTCGGCAAGGGCACCTGGACCATCGAAATCGGCGATGATGCGTTTTCCGCCTCCGCGCAGGGCGGTTCCACCGGCCTGCTGCAGGCGTTTTCGGGCGGCAAGGGTTCCGGCGCCTCCCAGGGCCGCGTCGTGGGTGGCGCGCTGGTCGCCAACGCCTATACCGCGACCACCACGAGTTCGAAGAAATCCGAGACCGTCCGTCTCGTGATCGCGAACGGGGGAGTGAAGGATTTTTCCATCGATCCGGAACCGCCGGTTGATCCGGACCGCATCGTCGTGACCGAAGCGCATCGCAAAAACGTGCTCGATCCGATGACGGGCGCGATGATCCGCGTGCCCGGCACCGGCGATCCGCTGTCACCGGAGGCCTGCCGCACCGGCACCGGCATTTTCGACGGCCGTCTGCGCTATGACCTCAAGCTCGATTACAAGCGCATGGAAAATGTGAAGGCCGAGCGCGGCTATCATGGGCCGGCCGTGGTCTGCTCGGTCTATTTCACGCCGATCGCGGGCTATATCCCCGATCGGCCGGTGATCAAGCACCTCGCCGCCCAGCGCAACATCGAGATCGCCTTCGTGCCGATCGCGGGCACCCGGATCCTGGTTCCATTCCGCATGACCATCCCGACCCCGTTCGGGCCCGCGATGCTGGAAGCCACGAGTTTTGTCACCACAGCCGCGCCGCCCCGGGTGGCGAAGACGCAGTAGGGATCTCTTCCCTTCTCCCCTTGTGGGAGAAGGTGCCTTCGCGAAGCGAAGGCGGATGAGGGGTCTCTATCCGCGGATGCAGACCCCTCATCCGGCGCTTCGCGCCACCTTCTCCCACAAGGGGAGAAGGGAAGAGGCCACCGCTTCGAGACCCAAGGAATCCCATTGACTCTTCACCCTTTCTGATTCGACTCCGAGCCCTCTCAATTTTAAGGAAATTCACCCGAAAACCCTGCCTTGTGGACATCAGGCAAACTTGATCTAGTGCCGCATCATGAGCGCTAACGCTGGATGTTGCGGTGAACGAAGCCAGTTTCAGTAAGAGTCAGCGATTCGGGCGCGATTCGTTCTAGACTCGTTCCAGAGCTTAAGCCGCGACCGCATCACCGTCGCAAACTGACACACAAAGGGCGCTAATGGCGCCAAACCGAAGGTTCCTGCCCCGTCATTGCGAGCGCAGCGAAGCAATCCATCGGGCAACGAAGAAAGTATGGATTGCTTCGTCGCTTTGCTCCCTTGCACAAACGCCTTACGTTTGTTGCAGGCAATGACGACAGGCGACTGGAAATAAAAGAAACACCTGCAAATTATGGCTTTCTCCTACTCGTCCACGTTTGGACATGAACGGGCTCCCGGCGCCGGCGTTACCGCGGTGCTGGGGCCGACCAACACCGGCAAGACGCATCTGGCGATCGAGCGGATGCTGGGGCATTCGTCCGGGATCATCGGCCTGCCGCTGCGGCTGCTCGCGCGCGAGGTCTACAACAAGATCGCCGCGCGCGCGGGCACGGAAGCCGTCGCGCTGATCACCGGCGAGGAGAAGATCAAGCCGAAGAACCCGCGCTACTGGGTGTCGACCGTGGAAGCGATGCCGCGCGACATCGACGTGTCGTTCCTCGCGGTCGATGAAATCCAGATCGCCGCCGATCTCGAACGCGGGCACGTCTTCACCGATCGCATCCTGCACCGCCGCGGCCGCGACGAGACGCTGCTGCTGGGCGCTGCGACGATGCGGCCCATTATCGAGCGGCTCTTGCCGGGCGCGTCGATCGTCACGCGTCCCAGATTGTCGCAGCTTGAATTCGCCGGCGACCGCAAGATCACGCGTCAGCCGCGGCGCACTGCGATCGTCGCGTTCTCGGCCGATGAAGTCTACGCCATTGCGGAGTTGATCCGCCGCCAGCATGGCGGTGCGGCCGTGGTGCTGGGCTCGCTCAGCCCACGCACACGCAATGCGCAGGTCGAGATGTTCCAGAACGGCGACGTCGATTATCTCGTCGCCACCGATGCCGTCGGCATGGGCCTGAACCTCGACGTCGATCACGTCGCGTTCGCCTCGGACCGCAAATACGACGGCTACCAGTTCCGCCGCCTGAACCCTTCCGAGTTCGCACAGATTGCAGGCCGCGCCGGCCGCGCCACGCGCAACGGCACCTTCGGCACCACGGGCCGCTGCGCGCCGTTCGAGCCGGAACTGGTGAACGCGCTGCAGAACCACACGTTCGACAGCGTCAAAATGCTGCAATGGCGCAATTCCAAGCTGGATTTCGCCTCGCTCGGCAGTTTGCAGGTCTCGCTGGCGCTCTCGCCGCAGCATGAAGTGCTGACCCGTGCGCCGATCGCCGAGGATTTGCGCGTGCTCGATCATGCGGCACGCGACGGCGATGTGCGGGAGATGGCCCACGGGGCGGCCGCCGTGGAACGGCTGTGGGACGCCTGCCAGATCCCGGATTACCGGCGCCTGGCGCCCGCCGCCCATGCCGAACTCGTGACCACGCTGTACGGTTTCCTGATGAAAAAGGGCCGGATTCCCGACGAATGGTTCGCGGCCCAGGTCGACCAGGCCGACCGCGTCACCGGCGATATCGACACGCTGTCGGGCCGGATCGCGCAAATCCGCACCTGGACCTTCGTCGCCAACCGGCCGGACTGGCTGGGTGACCCCGATCACTGGCAGGGGATCACGCGCGAGGTCGAAAATAAATTGTCCGATGCGCTGCATGAACGGCTAACGGAGCGTTTCGTTGACCGCCGTACCAGTGTATTGATGCGCCGCCTGCGGGAGAACAGTGTTTTGAATACGGAAATCGGCAAGACCGGCGAAGTGATCGTTGAAGGCCATGTGATCGGCCGCCTCGACGGATTCACCTTCGCACCAGATGCGGCGGAGGCCGGAAGCGACGCCAAGGCGTTGCAGGCGGCAGCACAGCAGGTGCTGGCCGGCGAGATCGACACGCGCGCCGAAAAGCTTGCGGCAGCGCCCGACGATGCGTTCGTGCTGACCTCCGACGGCACCATCCGCTGGACCGGCGATGCGGTGGCAAAGCTCGTCGCCGCCGACGACGCGCTGCATCCGCGCCTGCGCATCATTTCCGACGATCGCCTCAATGGCGCGGCGCGCGAAGCCGTGCAGACGCGGCTCGATCTGTGGCTCAAGACGCATATCGAAAAGCTGCTCGGTCCGCTGTTCGGGCTTGCGAAGGCCGAGGACATCACCGGCATTGCGCGCGGCATCGCGTTTCAGTTGATCGAGGCGCTCGGTGTGCTCGAGCGTTCCAAGATCACCGCCGAGATGAAGGATCTCGACCAGCCCTCGCGCGCGACGCTGCGCAAATACGGCGTGCGGTTCGGCGCCTATCACATCTATTTCCCGGGCCTATTGAAGCCTGCGGCGCGCTCTCTCGCCTCGCTGCTGTGGGCCGAGAAGCAGGACAATGTCGATATGTCGGCGTTGTCGGGCGCGCAGCATCTGGCGTCAAGCGGCCGCACCTCGTTCGCGGTCGACAAGGCGCTCGCGCGCGATGCCTATCGCGTGCTCGGCTACCGCCAGTGCGGCGAGCGCGCGGTGCGCGTCGATATTCTGGAGCGTCTTGCCGATCTGATCCGCCCCGCGCTGGCCTGGCGTGAAAGTTCGCCGGGCGAAAAACCCGCCGGCGCGTTCGACGGCCGCAGCTTTGTGGTGACGCAGGCGATGACCTCGCTGACGGGATCGGCCGGCGAAGATTTCGCCTCGATCCTGCGCGCGCTCGGCTATCGCATGGACCGCCGCCCGCCGCTGCCGCCGAAGCCGGTGGCTGCGACTGAGCCGGTGGTGGTGCAAGCCGCGCCGGTTGAAGGCACGGATGCTGTGACCGATGCGGCCGCGCCGACCGAAGCCGTGGCAGACGCGCCGGCGGAAGCTGCGACTAAAGCGTCGGTTGAAGCGCCAGTCGAAGCTGCTGACGAGACGGTGGCCCAGCCGGTCTCCGGCGATCCCGCGCCATCGGCCGCCTTGCTGCCCGAGGTCACGCTGGCGCTGACACCGGCCGAAGAGCCTGCCGTTGAAGCCGCGCCGGAGGTGGTCGAAGGCGAGGCTGTGGAAACCCCAGCGGTGGAAGCCGAGGTGCTGAGCGCACCTGAGGTGCCCACCGCGGCTGACGTGACTGCCGCTGTCGAGGCGGCTGCGGCGCCCGACGCGGTTGCTACTGAAGCAACAACAGAAGCTGTCGCCACCGACGCCGTCCCGGCGGACGCTGCACCAACAGAAGCCACCGCCGAAGCCAAGCCCGATGCGCCTGTCGTGCCCGAAATGGTGGAAGTCTGGCGGCCCGGTGGCCGTTCGGAAGAACGCCGTCCGCACCACGACCGCAACCGCCAGCGTCGTCACGGCCATCAGCAGAACAGGAGCGCCGACGGTGCTGCGCCCGCGGCGGCTGCCGCCGGTGAAGGCGGCGAGGCTGCAGCGCCCGGACGCGAGCAGCGTCATCGCCGCGGCCGCCGTCATAACGAGTTCCGCAAGCCGCGCGAGGGCGCGCCCGCTGACGCCAACGCCACGCCGCCGGCCGAGGGCGCGCCGCAGGAGGCTCGCGCCGACAACCGTCCGCCGCGCGAGCGCTTTGAAGGCAAGGGCCGCGACAATGACAACCGCCGCGACAACAAGGGCGGTGGCGGCGGTCGTCCGGAGAAATTCGGCGGCGATCGCAACAAGGGTGACCGCAACAAGGGCGGCGGGCGCGACAAAGGCGGCCGCGATTTCGGTGGGCGTGACAAGGGCGGCCGCGACAAACGCGACAGTGGTCCGTCGCATCGGCAATACGCCACCAGCGCCGCCCCGCGCGAGCGCGACCGGCCGATCGATCCCAATTCGCCATTCGCAAAACTGGCGGCGCTGAAGGAACAGCTCGCCGGCAACAAGGATCGCTGATTTTATTTTTTGACGCGTTTTCTTTACGCGAACCGGTACCCATCCCGCATCAAGTGCGGGACAGGCTTCGCTTGAAAACGCTACGTTAGAGCAGGTTGATTGGAGCGACAGCGTCTCGATAAATGGCTGTGGCATGCGCGGGTGGTGAAGGCCCGCACAAGTGCTGCCGCATTGGTCGAGGCCGGCCACGTCCGTATCAACGGCGTGCGCGAAAAAGCTCCGGGACATGCGGTGAAGCTCGGCGACGTCGTCACCATCGGGCTCGACAATTCGGTGCGGGTGCTGAAAGTCGCGGCATTTTCCGAGCGGCGGGGCGATGCCGCGGCCGCGCGCGTAACTTACGAGGATTTGCAGAACCGCAGGGAATGACTATCTGCAGACGAGCCCGTCGGGCACTTGAAGACCCAAGCTCTCCGGCGCTGCGGCCTGCTTGTTGTTGCCTTGCTCTTCCCTTGCGGCTGCGCAGTTCATGCGCTACGCAAACCCCGGAAAAAGTTGACCATTTCGGAGCCCTGGATGACTTACGTCGTCACTGATGCCTGCATCAAATGCAAATATACCGACTGCGTTGAGGTCTGCCCCGTGGACTGCTTCTACGAGGGCGAGAACATGCTGGTCATCCATCCCGACGAGTGCATCGACTGCGGCGTCTGCGAACCCGAATGTCCCGCCGACGCCATCAAGCCGGACACCGAGCCGGGCCTGGAGAAGTGGCTCGAGGTCAACACCGAGTACGCCAAGGCCTGGCCCAACATCACCCAGAAGAAGGACCAGCCGCCCGACGCGAAAGAATTCGAGGGTGTGGAAGGCAAGTTCGAGAAATATTTTTCCAAGGAACCCGGTAGCGGGGACTGATTCGCCGGATCGCCCCTTCCAGACCAGTTGAGACCGCTCCGGACCTAATTTGAACCTAATTCGGAGCCACCAGACCCATACACAGCCTGCCGATTTAACCTTGTTGACGGACTTATGACCGAAAGGTCCCTGAGAAGGTCCGAAACAGGGCGTAAATCATTGATTTTTGCGGAAAATGTGCTATATTGGGCACATTACAAGCCGGATCCGGCCTTGCGTAACTTTGGCTTCCCCGGTGGTCCCGTAAAAAACATCGAACAGGGGCGTGGCAGTTCCGCGCGCAGGCTGTGTCACAGAAAACGCGTAAAAAGAGTGTTTCAAAGACTTCGAAAAAAGCCGCCGCGGCCAGCCGCAGCGCAACCAAAGGCCGTGCCAAGGCATCTGTAAAGGAAGCCAAGAAGGCTGTGGCCACAAAGTCCTCGAAAAACAAAAGAAGCTCAATGCCAGATAAGACTGCAAAAACTGCCGCGAAAGCGACGGCTTCGAAGGCCACTGCCTCGAAGGTCACCGCCAAGACTGCCCCCAAAGCTGCCGTTGCTGCGCCCAAGGCCGCTGTTGTGGCTCCGAAGGCCGCCGTGGCGGCCCCGAAGGCTGCCGCCCCGCGCGTGGAGGAGCCGAAGAAGGTCGTGACCCAGCGTCAGGGCTTCAAGGCCAATGAATTCGTGGTCTATCCCGCTCACGGTGTCGGCCAGATCCTGGCGATCGAGGAGCAGGAGATCGCAGGCGCCAAGCTTGAGCTGTTCGTGATCAATTTCATGAAGGACAAGATGACGCTGCGGGTGCCGACCGCCAAGGTCGCCAATGTCGGCATGCGCAAGCTGTCCGATCCGGCGCTGGTCAAGAAGGCCCTTGAGACGCTCAAAGGCCGCGCGCGCGTCAAACGCACGATGTGGTCGCGCCGGGCGCAGGAATACGAAGCAAAGATCAATTCGGGCGACATCGTTGCGATCGCCGAAGTGGTGCGCGATCTCTATCGCTCGGAATCGCAGCCCGAACAGTCCTACAGCGAACGCCAGCTCTATGAAGCGGCGCTCGATCGCCTGTCGCGCGAAATCGCCGTCGTCCAGCATTCGACGGAGACCGAAGCGGTCAAGGAAATCGAGAGCCAGCTCGCCAAGAGCCCGCGCCGCGGCGCCAAGACCGAAGCCGGTAGCGAAGCTGACGGTGAAGGTGATGAGGCCGACGCCGACGGTGACGATGCTGCCGTTGCGGACGAGGCAGCGTAAGCCGCTGCTTGCAGATTGAATTACGAAAAGCCCGGTCGAGAGACCGGGCTTTTTGTTTGGCCGATATCCATCCTCGCGTCGTCCCCGCGAAGGCGGGGACCCATAACCACGAATGCGTGTTGTTCGAATTCGCTGTGGCTCCAGCTTCGCGCGATAAAAACCATCGGTGGTTATGGGTCCCGGATCGCGCTCGCTGCGCTCGCTTGTCCGGGACGACGGATAACTTACGCGGACAGGGTGCAGATCTATTGCGTGCGCATTTGACGCGATGTCGATGCCGACGCCGGCATTTCCTTGCGGAAACCCTATGTCGGCTCTGGCGTTGTCAATCAACGCAACTGATTGGAGCAAGAATGGCCACGGAACTCATACCGCATGTTCCCCACAACGCGCTTATCCTCGTCGGAGACGGTCAAAAGGCGCTCTTCCTGCGCAACAAAGGCACCGCGCATCGAGTCCAGCTTGTCGTCGAACGCATCATCGAGCGCGACAATCCGCCGACCCGCGAGCAGGGTACCGATCGTCCGGGGCGCTCCAACGCAAGTGTCGGTGTGGCCCGGAGCGCCATGGAAGAAACAGACTGGCACCACATTGCCGAGGAGCGATTTGCCGGCGAGCTTGCCGACGCGCTGTATCGCCATGCCCATGCCAATCTTTTCGAGAAGCTTGTCATTATCGCCCCGCCGAAAGTGCTGGGCAATCTTCGCAAGGCCCTCCACGCGGAGGTCATCGCGCGCGTGATCGCGGAAATTCCAAAGGAACTGACATCGCATCCGGTTGTCGAGATCGAGCGGCTTGTCGCGGCTTGAGGTGCCTATCCGGGTTTTCGCAAACCCGACCTCAAGGCGGAGAGCGAAGCGAGCGCCGCATTGGGTCCGATCGTAGCCAAATAAAGTTTACCGCGATGAACGGGAACGTTTCCTGGGCGGAATCATTCGGAGCATGTGGTGGCCGCAATGCAGTGGCCGGCAAGCAGGGCTCCGGCTGCATCAATCCATGATTGGTGATTGGCTTTTGCCATCGGATTCGTTTGCCACAAATGCGGCAACGGACAAACCCGCTAACAAGCACGGTTTAACAAGCACGGAAGGTGTGTCGATGAGAGTAAGCGAGGCAATGACGCGCGACGTCTACGTCGCCAGTCCGGACGAAACCATCCAGCAGGCGGCGATCGCCATGGCGGGGCTTGATTCGGGAGTCCTGCCCGTCGGTGACGACGACCGGCTCATTGGCATGATTACCGACCGTGACATCGCCATTCGCGGTGTTGCAGAGGGCAAAGGCCCGGATGCGAGAGTCCGTGACGTCATGACGAAGGACGTCAAGTACTGCTTTGACGACCAGGAAATCGGGGAAGTGACCCTCAATATGGGTGAGATTCAGGTCCGGCGCATGCCGGTTCTCGATCGCGACAAGCGCCTCGTCGGCATTCTGTCGCTAGGAGACGTCGCCGTTGCTGACGGCGATGGCGTGGCCGGGGAAGCGTTGAGCCTGGTTTCGCGTCCGGGAGGCGAGCACACGCAGACCGGCTAACACCGAAGACGTAGCTAAATCGAAAGTGGAGTAGATCATGAAGCTGAATTCGACACAGGTTAAGCAAACCCTGAACCAGTTCCAGGCCGAGGTTCTTCCCGACGATCATCCGGCGGTCGCCCAGCTGAACAACCTGTTCGGCAACCACACGTTCTTTCTGGATACCCGCGGCCTCAAGGTTCTCGAACCTACCGGGGCGCCGGAGACGGAGGCTCAAAGCGGCGAAGTCGTCAGTCTTGCCGACTGGAGCGATGCGACGCTCACCAGTCTGAGGCCGCATGAACCGGAAATGACGGGCGTGGTCGTGGTGCTCGAGCCGAGCAGGCACTGACGCGCAATTGTTGTCGTGACGGCAGACTAGCCGTCGTCCCGGACAAGCGAAGCGCGATCCGGGACCCATAACCACCGATGCGCATGGTTGTATCCGCTGGAGCAACAGCGTCGTGCAACAATGTACATTGGTGGTTATGGGTCCCGGCGTTCGCCGGGACGACAGTGAAGTTCAATCCACCACGATCTTAACGCGGTCGCGGGTCTTGACCTGGGCGTTGGCGTCGAGGCCGTTGAGGATGCGGAAGCGCTGGGCCGGGCGGTCGACGCCGGCCATGCGATGCGAGAGCGATTCCACAGTGTCGCCGGGCTGCACGGTGATGACTTTTATGCGCAACGGACGTGCCGCCTGAATCTCTTCCAGCGTCAGGCGGCGGAACGAGGCGACGGTCTCGCGCGCGTTGCGTTCGCTTTCGGTGGTCTTCTGCTTGGCGGCAAAAATGAAACGGTAGACGTCGCTGCCGAAGCGCAGCGCGTAGACCTTGAACTGCCACTGGTCGCCACTCGCCGAGGCCGACGCCGCCGGGAAGCCGTTGATGGTGAGGTCCTCGGTCGAGGCCTTCTCGACGCCTTCCATCCAGCCGGAATTGAGGTAATCGCCGAGCGACTGCTCCGCCGGCACCCGTACCACGTCAAAGCGCATCGCCTGCGTGCCGCCTTCGCGGACGCCGATCACGGCCTGCGCGGTGTTGTCCAGCGTGAATGTTTCGGGCGCGGCAAACGTGAAGCCGAGCTTGGGATGCAGGAAGCGCCGCCCGCGCACAAAACCTTCACTGGGGTCTTCGCCATAGACGATGTTGTCGATCGCGGCGAGATAAGTCTCGCGGTCGCGCTCGCCGCCTTCCGGTGACGAATATTGCCGCGCCGAGTTTTGCGCATTCTGCACCCGCTCCGGGGTTGCCGGATGCGACGATAAAAAGTCCTGCGCGCGGGGATCGAGCGAAGTCTTGCCGGCCTTCAGCGCGGCGTTGCGCTCCATCGCGCTCAGGAAGCGCGAGGCGCCATAGGGATCGAAATGCGCGCGCGCCGAAATGCCGACGCCGATCCCGTCGGCCTCGAACTCCTGGGCGCGGGAAAAGCTCGCCATCGTAAGTTTTGTTTTCGCGAGCGCCAGCGCGGTCAGATCCGGATCGTTGCTCATGTCGGTGACGACGCGGGTGACGACCGCGGCCTGCCTTGCCTTGTCGTCGCGGATCGAGGCGTGCTTGGCCAGCACATGCGCCATTTCGTGGCTCAGCACCGAGGACAATTCCGAGGTGTCGCTGGCGAGCGCGATCAGGCCGCGCGTCACATAGAGCTGGCCGGTCGGCAGTGCGAACGCGTTGACCGCGCCGGAATTCAGGATCGTAACCCGATAGGCTTGGTCGGGACGGTCGGAGGCCGCGACCAGCCGGTCGACGGTCTTGCTGATCAGCGCTTCCAGCTTCGGATCGTCATAGGCGCCGCCATAGGAGGAGAGGATGCGCTCATGCTCGCGCTCGCTCGCCGGCGTCTGCGCCACGGTGCGGTTCGGTTTGGCGGGCGACGTGGCCGTCGGCGCTGCCGTCTCCAACCGGCCGCCGACGCTGCCGCAGGCCGACAGCATCAAGGCAACGCACAGCACGGCCGGCGCAGCCAAAAGGCGGCCGCCTGTACTTCCCTCGCGCCGTCCTGAACGCTCCGTCACGTCAGCCCACTCTCTGAAACGAGAGCACGATCCGATTGGATGCAATCAGCTCGTGCAGCCCGTGCCCAATTCCTTCTTTGACGCGTTTTCTACCGCAGATAAGTCTACGCAATCTGCGTAATCCTTGATTGCTATGCGAACCGGTACCCACTTCGCTCGAAAACGCGTCAGTTCCCACCCAGCACTTCAATCTGCCCCACCCGGAGCACGTCGATCCGTGGCCCACCCCGGGCCTCGACATAGCCGCGGACACGAATCCGTCGATTTTCGAAGGACTTAGGCAAGAGCCCGGCCGCCTCGAATGCCGGCATCATGCGCCTTGAAATAGTCACAGCAAAGTCCCGAGTCCAGTTCCGGCCAAAATTCAGATAGGTCGTTGCCCCTGCCTGCCGCACGGACAAAACCTTGCCCTCGACCACCGTAAAGCGCCCAATCCCGGCCAAAATATCGCCGGGACTTTCCGCGTTTTTTACGGCCGCCGGATCGGCCCAGGTTCCCCTTTTGGCCCGCCGCGCCTCGGCCTCGGCGGCCGCCAGTTCCGCGGCGCAGTCCTTATCGGCCATTTCGGTCGAAACCAGCGCCTCGCCGCGGCGTAGCAGCTCGCCTTGCACCGAGGTTTCGGAACCAGGCAGGAAGACGAAGGCGGACTGGCGTCCATACCGGTCCGGCGCGTCGTCGTCGCCGCGCAGCGTCACATCGCGCCCGGTGACGATCGATGACAGAGCTGCCGCCGCCGCTTTGGTTTTGTCCGAGGTGGCCGGCACGATGCCGGCGAGGCGGACCTCGCGGCCGTCATCGAGGCGAAAGCTGCGCGCGTCGATCACGGCGGCGACGCGGCCTTCGCCTTGCGGTTCGAAGGTGCAGCCGGCGGCGTTTGCGGGAACGGTGGCAATGACAATCAAGCCACATATCAGCATGGCCGCGATGCGCGAAGTGCGACGGTTTTGGTCCAGGCGTCTCATACCGTTGGTGTCGGCTCCTTGCGATAGCATCATACCGCATCATCAATCCTCATGGTGAGGAGGCGCGCATGCGCCGTCTCGAACCATGGAGGCAGTGTGGTGGCTCTTGGCCTCGTCCTTCCAGACGCTTGCGCGTCTTGGTACCGAGCGTCGTCATGCCCGGCCTTGTGCCGGGCATCCACGTCTTCTTTCTTTGAGCGCGAAGGGAAGACGTGGATGGCCGGGACATAGGCGAGCGGGAGCGACGCCGTCCTTCAGACGGCTATGGCCGGCCATGACGAACTCTACATCAGGCGCCCATTCCGCTTAGCGGAAAAACGCATGCAAGACGCGCTCCGCACGCGCCTTGCCGCTGTGGGTGCCATGCGGCATGATCGCGCCGAGTGAAATTCAAAGCCGCAGGCAATGCGGCTGCCAAAAAAAAGGGGAGGCTTTATGAAGCGGGTTGTCACGGGCGTTTTCGCCGCTGTGCTGGCGATGTCGAGCACGGCTGCGCTGGCGCAGGCCAAGCCTCCGCTGAAGCTCGGCGGCATCCTCGATATGTCCGGGCTTTATGCCGATATCACCGGGCCCGGCAGCGAGCTGGCCGCGAAAATGGCGGTGGAAGATTTCGGCGGCGAGGTGCTCGGCCGCAAGATCGAGATCGTCGCCGCCGACCATCTCAACAAGGCCGATCTTGCCGCCAACATCGCCCGCGACATGTTCGACAATCAGGGCGTCGAAATGCTGTTTGACGTGGCGGCGTCGGCCACCGCGCTTGCCGCGCTCGAGATCTCGAAGGCGCGGGGCAAGATCAACATGTTCAACGGCCCGGGCTCGATCCGGCTCTCCAACGAGGCCTGCGGTCCCTTTACAGTCCACTATGTGTTCGACACGTTTGCGCAGGCCAACGTGACTGGATTGGCCGCCGTCAAGCAGGGCCTCGACAGCTGGTACTTCCTCACCGCGGACTACGCGTTCGGGCAGGATCTGGAAAAGGACACCACCAACGTCGTGCTGAAGTCCGGCGGCAAGGTGCTCGGCACCGTGCGGCACCCGCTCAACACCTCGGATTTCTCGTCCTATCTGCTGCAGGCGCAAAGCTCGAAAGCCAAAGTCATCGGGCTTGCCAACGCCGGCGGCGACACCATCAACGCGATCAAGCAGGCGGCCGAGTTCGGGCTGATGAAGAGCGGCCAGAAAGTATCGCCGCTGCTCGCCTTCATCACCGACATCGACAGCGTCGGGCTTGAAACCGCGCAGGGACTGTTGCTCTCGGAAGCCTTTTATTGGGATCTCAACGACGAGACCCGGGCGTTTTCAAAGCGCTTCATGGAGCGGATCAAGTGTGTGCCGTCGGCGGTGCAGGCCGGCACCTATTCTTCGGTGACGCACTATCTCAAGGCGGTCAAGGCCGCGGGCACCACCGATGCGGCGGCCGTGATCAAGATCATGAAGGAGACCCCGATCAACGACATGTTCGCCAGGAACGGCAAGATCCGTGAAGACGGCCGCATGGTGCACGACATGTATCTGTTCGAGGTCAAGAAGCCGTCGGAATCGAAAGGCCGCTGGGACGACTACAAGCTGCTGGCGACCATTCCCGGCAACGAGGCGTTCCAGTCGCTGGAATTGTCACGCTGTCCGCTTGTTAAAAAATAGCCCCGTCATTGCCTGCAACAAACGCGAAGCGTTTGTGCAAGGGAGCGTAAGCGACGAAGCAATCCATCTATCCGTTATGCCGAGACATGGATTGCTTCGCTACGCTCGCAATGACGTCGAGAGAGCCAACCAATAACCACGAAAGAACCCGCACATGAGCCAGAACGAAATGGTCCTCCAGCAGCTCGACCAGGGCTTGCTCACCATCATCATGAACCGTCCCGACCGGCGCAATGCGCTCAATCCGGACATGACGCGCGGCCTCGTCGAGGCGGCGCGGCGCGCGGCCGAGGATCACGAGGTGCGCGCGGTGCTGCTCAAGGGCGCCGGCGGCACCTTCTGTGTCGGCGGCGACGTCAAGTCGATGGCGGAGGGCCGGGCGCCGCTGTCGTTCGAAGCCAAGATGGTCAATCTCCGCCGCGGCATGGAAGTCTCGCGCATCCTGCACCAGATGCAAAAGCCTGTCGTGGCGCAGGTCGATGGCGCCGCGGCCGGCGCCGGGCTCTCGATCGCGCTCGCCTGCGATCTCCGTGTCGCCAGCGCATCGTGCAAGATCACCACCGCATTTGCCAAGGTCGGACTGTCAGGCGATTACGGCGGCACGTATTTCCTCACGCAAATGCTGGGCAGTGCCAAAGCGCGCGAATTGTATCTGACCTCGCCGGTGCTGAGTGCGCAGGAAGCCTACAATCTCGGCATCGTGACCAAGGTGGTCCCCGACGCCGAGGTCGAGGCGGTCGCGCAAGATCTGGCGATGTCGCTGGCGCAGGGCCCGTCGATCACGCTCGGCTACATCAAGCGGAACATCAACAACGCCGAGACGATGTCGCTGGAAGAATGTTTTGACGCCGAGGCGATCCACCATTCGCGTTCGGGCGAGACCCTCGATCACAAGGAAGCGGCGAAGGCGTTCGTCGAGAAGCGCAAGCCTGTGTTCCAGAACCACTGAGGGGGCTGGAAATGGCCGGCTATATGAGGCTGCGGCAGATCTGCCTGGTGGCGCCGAAGCTGGAGCCCGTGATTTCGGATATTGCCGCGATCATGGGGCTGAACGAGTGCTTCCGCGACGGCAATGTCGCCAAATACGGCCTGGAGAACGCGCTGCTGCCGGTCGACACCATCCTGCTCGAAGTGGTGGCGCCGTTCCAGCCGGGCACGGCGGCGGGGCGCTTCATCGACAAGAATGGCGGCCGCGGCGGCTATATGGCGATCTTCTGCTGCGATGATCCCGATGAACGCGGCAGGCATGCCAACGAGATGGGCGTGCGCACCGCGAACGTGATCACACACGCGCCGTACCATGGCGTGCAACTGCACCCGCGCGATTGCCGCGCCGCCTTCATCGAGTTCAACCACACCGAAGGCAGCGACGACATTCTGGGAACCTATCCGCCGGCCGGTCCCGACTGGCAAAAGTCGATCGCCAAGGATGTGACGCTGGCGCTGACTGACGTCGAGATGGAAAGTCCGGAACCGGAGGTGCTGGCCGCGCATTGGGGCAAGATCATCGGCATTGCCGTCGGCACCAGCGCAAGGGGTGAACCGGAGCTGAAACTCCCCAATGCCAGCTTCCGCTTCGTCAACGGGCCTGCCGATCTGATGAGCGGGCTGACGTTCAAAGTCGCCGATATCGCCAAGGTGCGGGATGCGGCGAAGGCGAAGGGCTGCAAGGTGGCGGGAGACGGGTTTGAGCTTTGCGGGGTCAGGTTTAGCCTTACCGCATGAGCGACGCCGGCTCTGCCGTCATTGCGAGGAGCGAAGCGACGAAGCAATCCATTCTTGCTTTTTGCGCGGCGAGATGGATTGCTTCGCTGCGCTCGCAATGACGACCAAAGAGACCTCGCCCCATGCCGCACCCGCTCGACAGCTTCTTCGCGCCCGACAGCATCGCGCTGATCGGCGCTTCGCGCGATCATGAGAAGATCCCCGGGCGGCTATTGTCGATGCTGCGCAAGAACGAGTATCCGGGCAAAATCTATCCGATCAATCCGAACTATCCCGATATCGACGGGCTCAAGTGCTACAAATCGATCGCCGATGTCGGCGCGCCCATTGATCTCGCCATCATCATCATTCCCGCCCGCGCCGTGGTGGGCTCGTTGGAGCAGTGTGCCGCGGCCGGCGTCAAGAATGCCGTGATCATTTCTTCCGGCTTTGCCGAGGAAGGCGGCGACAGTGCCGCCATGCAGGACCAGATCGTCGCGATTGCAAAACGCAGCGGCATGCGGATTTCGGGTCCCAACGCCGAAGGCTTTCTTAGCGAAGTGCAGAAGGTCGCGGCGACCTTCAGCCCGACGGTCGACGTCAAGCCGGGCCATGTTCCGCTGGTCGCGACCACAAGGCGGATCGCCATTGTCGCGCAAAGCGGCGGCATCGGCTTTGCCATCAAGCATCGCGCCAAGGCGCTCGGCGTAGCGATCAGCTACTGCGTCAGCGCCGGCAATGAAAGCGATCTCGGCGCCGGCGAATTTCTGGATTACATGGTGCAGGATGCCTCCACCGACGTGATCCTGCTGTTCATCGAGGGTATCCGCGACGTCGACAAATTTCTCGCCGCCGCGCGCCGGGCTGCGGAAATGCGAAAGCCTGTCATCGTGACGAAAGTCGGCCGTTCCGGCGCGGGCGAGCGCGCCGCGGCCTCGCACACCGCCAGCATGGCCGGGTGGTCGGCCGCCTATGACGCGGTGTTCGCAAAGTATGGCTTTATCGTCTCCAACGATCTCGACGAGGCGGTGACGATCGCCGCGGTGCTGACGACGAACCCGCTGCCGAAGGGCGACCGCGTCGCGGTGCTGACCGTGTCCGGTGGCGGCGGCATCTGGGGCGCCGATACCGTCTCGATGCAGGGGCTCAAAGTCCCGGAACTGTCGCCGTCAGTTCAGAGCGAAATCAGGAAGTGGATGCCGTCCTATGGCGCCGCGGGCAATCCGGTCGATGTTACCGCGCAAGGCGTCAGCAGCGGCGGCCTGCAGAAGACCATCGATCTGCTCGCCGTCTCCGACGAAGTCGACGCCATCCTGGTGGTGCTGTCGCTGTCGAGCGAGGTACGGATGTGGTTCAAGGAGGCCGAGCTGAAGCCGGTGATGTCGGCGCAGAACAAGCCGATCGTGTTCTATTCCTACACGCTGCCGTCGGCGTTCGCGCGCGGAGAGCTCGCGAAATCCGGCGTCGTGGTGCTGTCGGGCCTCACGCATGTCGGCGTCGCGATGCGGCGGCTGGTGGAGTATTCCAATTTCAAGCTGGCGGCACCTGCGAATATGGCGGCGCTGCCGGGCCGCGATCTCTCCGCGCATCTGAAATCACCGGCGCTGTCGGAGTTCGACAGCAAGTCGCTGCTGCGTCATGCCGGCATTGCATTGCCGGACGAGATGCTGGTGACGGCGCGCGGCGAACTGGATGCCGCGATCGCACGCGCGGGCTTTCCGCTGGTCATGAAAATCCAGTCGCGCGACATTCCGCACAAGAGCGAAGTCGGCGGCGTCCGCGTCAACATCACGACCAAGGGCGAGGCGTTTACGGCTTACGGCATGCTGCTCGACAACGCGCGAAAACACCGGCCGGATGCCGCGATCCAGGGCGTGCTGGTCGGCGCGATGGCCAAAAAGGGCGTCGAGATCATCGTCGGCACGCTGACGGACAAGGTGTTCGGGCCGGTCATCATGGTCGGCCTCGGCGGCATCACCACGGAATTGTTTCGCGACGTGATCTATCGGCCGGCGCCGGTGAGTGCGGAAGAGGCGACGGTGATGCTGGGAGCTCTGAAAGCAGCGCCGCTGCTCAACGGGTTTCGTGGCGCGGCGAAGGCCGATGTCGCCGCGCTGTCGCGATTGATTTCAGAGCTGTCGGTGCTGGCGGCGCGACATGCGAGCGAGATTTCGGAGATCGAGATCAATCCGGTGCTGGTGCACGCGGAGGGGCAGGGCGTGACGGTTGTTGATGCGCTGGTGGTGCCGAGAAAGGCTTGACTCTCTCAGCTCGTCGTCCCGGCCTTGACCCATACTCCGCGGCCCTACTTGTCTTGGAAGGTATCTAACGCCGGTGCTCTCACCGAGAGGACACGGCGTATGGGTCCCGGCTCAAGGCCGGGACGACACCGTCTAAAACGCTACCGCCCCTTGAAGTTCGCGACCCTTCGCTCTGCCGTCGCCTTGACGCCTTCCTTGAAGTCTTCGGTGGCGCGCAGGCGCGACTGTTCGGCGAGTTCGTGGTTGGTCGCGGCCAGCACGCGGTCGGCGAGGCCGGCGCGCATGGTGGCGCGGGTCGAGAGCAGGCCGAGCGGCGAACATTCGGCGATCTCTGCGGCGAGCTTCATGGCCTCGGCGCGCACCTGATCCTGCGGCACGCAGATATTGGCGAGGCCCATTCTGGTGGCCTCCTCGCCGGTCACGCGGCGGCTGGTGTAGAAGATCAGCTCGGCGTTGTTCTTGCCGACCAGTTCGGGAAGCGTCGTCGTTAGCCCGAAGCCCGGATGAAAGCCGAGTTTGGTGAAGTTGGCCGAGAAGCGCGCCTCCGGGCAGGTGACGCGGAAGTCCGCAGAGACCGCAAGCCCGAGGCCGCCGCCGATCGCGGCGCCATGCACTGCCGCGACGACCGGCTTCTTGGCGCGGAAGATCCGCACCGCGTGCAGATAAAGACTGTTAATCGAACCGAGACTGTCGGCGGGATCGCCCTTTTTGGCTGCTGCCGCCTCGGCCGCTTCCTGCTCCTGCCGCTTTGGATCGCTGAAATTGGCGCCGGCGCAGAACGCCTTGCCCTGGGCGGCGAGAACCGAGGCGCGGATCTCGATATCCTGGTCGAATTCCTCGAGCGCATCCGCGATCTGGTTGATCAGCGAAATGTCGAAGAAGTTCAGCGGTGGCCGCTGGATTTCTATCAGGCCGACATGGCCGTGCTTCTCGACGCCGATATCCGTGTATTTTGTCATTTTGTTTCCTCGTTGAATTAGCGCAAACCCAGCCCGCGGGCGATGATGCCGCGCAGCACTTCGGTGGTGCCGCCCTGGATCGTCAGTTTTGGTGCGGTCTTGATCGCAAACGAGAGCTGGTTTTCCAGCGTCTCGCGGTTGGTGGCGGTCTCCTCGACGAACGCCGCGAGGTCGCGCACCCGGTGCGGCAGCGCCTGCTCCCACACCGTGCCGATGTCTTTCACGATGGAGGCTTCCACTACCGGCTCCTTGCCGGCCTGCAGCATGCCCGCCACCGACACCGACATGCGCCGCATGGTGTGCAACTGCGCCACCAGCCGGCCGATGCCCTCGGCGCTGCGGGTATCCGGGTTCTTGCCGACCGCGCGGACCAGTTCGGTCAGCACATAATAGGTTTCCAGAAAACGTTCGGGGCCCGAGCGTTCATAGGCGAGTTCGGAGGTCGCCTGCTTCCAGGCGCCGTCGACTTCGCCGAGCACGTGATCTTCGGGGACGAAGAAGTCGGTGAAGACCACTTCGTTGAATTCGTACTGGCCGGTGATCTGCTGGATCGGGTTCACCTCGATGCCCGGCTGCTTCATCTTGACCAGAAACTGCGTCAGGCCGTGGCGGCGGTTTTCCTTGGTCGGCGGCGAGGTGCGGAAGATCGCGATCATGTAGTCGGCGATGTGGGCCGAGGAGGTCCAGATCTTGGTGCCGTTGATCAGATAGCCGCCGTCGGTCTTGGTGGCGCGGGTCTTGGCCGCGAACAAATCGGAGCCGGAGTTCGGCTCGCTCATGCCGATCGCAAAACAGACCTCGCCGCGGCAGATGCGCGGCAGGATGTCCATCTTGATGTTCTCGGGTGCGTATTTCAGCAGCACCGGGCCGCTCTGACGATCGGCGACGAAGAAGCGCCGTGTCGGCGCGTTGGCGACGCGCATCTCTTCGGTGACCACATAACGCTCGAGGAACGAGCGCTCATGGCCGCCATATTTCTTCGGCCAGGTCATGCCGAGCCAGCCCTTGGCGCCGACCCGGCGGGAGAATTCCGGCGCGTCGGTGTCTTCGCGGTTGGGCTGGTGCGGATCGAAGGTGCCGGCGGCGATTTCCTCGGCAAGGAAGGCGCGCACTTCCTTGCGAAGCTGTTCGCATTCGGGCGGCAGGCGGATCGGATCGAAACGAAGGGCTGCGGTCATGGTGCGTCTCTATGCAGGCAAACGGTTATGAAAATCAGCGCGAGGCCACCAGCGGCCACAATTCATCGGCGCCGCGGTTAGCTACGAGCCTGCCGAGCTCGACCGCCCAGTAGCTTTCCGAGCCGAAATCGTCGCGCCATCCGAGCGCCCGCAGCGAGTAGCGATGCAGAATGTGCTCGATGGTGAAGCCGATCGCGCCATGCACCTGATGGGCGATGCCGCCGCCCTTTTCGGCGGCTTCCGAGCAGCGGATTTTGGCCGATACCGCTTCGAGGAACACTTCGTCGTTGAATGAAGTGGCGTTGGCGATGGCATCCGCGGCCGAGGTCGCCGCGGCCAGCGCCGCTGCCGATTCGCCCGCGAGCCGCGCCAAATTGTGCTGCACCGCCTGGAATTTCGAAATCTTCTTCTCGAAGGCGACGCGTTCGTTGGAATAGCGCACGGAAATTTCCAGCATCGATTCCAGCGCGCCCGCGATCTGCAGGGAGCGGGCGACGCCGCCCATCAGCATCAGATGGGTTTGCTCAAAACCTTTCGGCGCCGGCCTGGTCGTGATCGGCTGCACCTTGTCGAAGGTCACGGTGTCGCTGTGGTCGCCGCCGAGGCCGAGGCCGGAATCGATCCGGCACTTGGCTGCTTCAACGAGCGCGATCGAGAGCCCCTTGGCATCGCCGGCGACGACCGCGATGTGCTTGGCGGCGTTCGCAAACGGCACGCCGCGGGCCTTGCCCGACAGGCTGCCATCGGCATTGAGCGCGATGCGGTCTTTTGGGCTCGCGGGCGCGACGGTCATTTCGCCGTCGGGCGAGGAGATTTTCGCCTGCGCCAGCAGCCATCCCGCAAGCATGGTTTCCGCCAGCGGCACCGCGACCGCAAAACGTCCGGCGGCGCTGAGAACGGAAAAGCCTTCGGCAAGGCTCGCGCCCGAACCGCCGCAATCCTCCGGCACCCAGGACAGCGGCAGGCCGGACTCGCTCAGCGCCTGCCAGAGCGGGGCCTTCCACGCGCCGTCCTTGTCGCGATTGATGGTTTGGGCGTCGGCGAGATCGGCGAAGATCTTCTCCGCGGTCTCGGCAACGATGTTCTCACTCTCCGCCACAGCGTTCCTCATCTTGATTGGCACAGCTTATTGGCACTGGGCCCGGCTGTTCCGCCGGGCTTCAGGTGCGGCCTTTTCTCGATCTTTTCTTGCGCTTTATGATGCGGAAAAGCCATAGCCGTGACAAGCGCTGCCCGCAGGGCTGCCTGCGGCGGCGGCATACAGCGCGACAGGCGAAGAATAAATTCCGCGCAACGGATTTCCCCGATTTGCAGGGACTTTGCCCCGCGATATGGTAGACGCGGAAATGGGCTCGAACAAAGTTTCAAAACAAAAAGAGGAAATGCGGATGTCGAAGGATGATTTGTGCGCGATCATAACGGGTTCGGCATCCGGCCTCGGGGCTGCGACCGCGGCCATTCTGGCCAAGGGCGGTGCGCGTATCGTCGTCAATTATTCCAACAGCAAGGCCGAGGCCGAAGCGACCGCTGACCTCTGCCGTACGGCGGGCGCCGAAGTCATCGTGGTGCAGGGCGACGTCTCGCGCGACGAGGACTGCAAGAAGATTGCCGCGGCCGCCGCATCCTGGAGGCGGCTTGACGTGCTGGTCAACAATGCCGGCACCACCAAGCACGTGCCGCACGACAAGATGGATGATCTGACGGCGGAAGATTTCCAGCGCATCTATGCCGTCAACACCATCGGCCCGTTTCAGATGATCCGCGCCGCGCGCGCGCAGCTCGAAGCGGGCGCCAAGGCCTCCGGGCGTGCGTCCGCCGTGGTCAACGTGTCGTCGGTGGCCGGCATTTCCGGCGGCGGCTCGTCGGTCGCCTATGCCGCGAGCAAGGGCGCGCTCAACACCATGACGCAATCGCTGGGGCGCGCATTGGCGCCGTTGATCCGCGTCAACACGGTATGCCCGGGCTACATCGATACGCCCTGGTTCACCAAGGGCCGCGGCGAGGCCGGCGCCAAGGCGGTGCGGGATTCGGTGATTGCGAAGGTGCCGCTGAAGACGGCCTCAACGGCTGACGATATCGCGCAGCTCGTCTGCTTCCTCGCCTCGCCGGCGTCTGGACAGATGACCGGCGAGTTCGTCCGCATGGATGCGGGGATGCATCTGGTTTTGTGACGATGTCGTCCCGGCGAAGGCCGGGACCCATACGCTGTGTTCTATCGGCAAGAACACTGGCGTTAGAGACCGCGCAAAACAACGGCGGCCGCGGAGTATGGGTCCCGGCTCAAGGCCGGGACGACAGCAATAACTACCTGTTACCCGGATCCGAAATCACGCGGCTGGCCACCAGCCGGTTCCAGATGAACAGCACGATCAGCGCGCCGATGGTGGCGGTGACGAAGCCGGCGCCCTGATTTTGGCTGTAATAGCCCATCGCCTGGCCGATGAAGGTCGCGAGAAACGCGCCGGCGATGCCGAGCACCGTGGTCAGGATGAAGCCGCTCGGATTGTTGGGGCCGGGCGAAAGCAGGCGCGCGATAATTCCGGCGACAAAGCCGACGACGATGACCCAGATAATGCCACCCATGGCGATGGTCCTTTGCAATGTTCTATGAGGGAGAATGCGGCGCGCGAGCGCGCCGCGGTATCAAAGCCGGCCTGAGATTTCGTTCTCGTCCGGCAGCCTTCCGTCCGGCGTCAGGTGATTGATCACGTCGGGCAGATACTGGCTGAGACCCTGCAGCAGATCATCGCGCGACATACCGGTCTGCGAGGACAGCGATTCGATCTGGTCGGCGCCGAGCGCGCTGGCGAGATCGCCCGGTGCGATCTCTTTGTTGGGTCCATTGCTGACCCATGAACTCGCCGCGTCGCCCTGGCCCTTCTCCTGAAACTGCTTGAGCAGGTCGCCGAGACCGCCACTGAGGATGCTGCCGGCGGCGCCGCCAGCGAGCAAGCCGCCGAGGCCGCCCTTCATCAGATCGCTGAGGCCGCCTCCGCCCAAAGCACCACCCAGGCCGCCGGGCAGGCCCGCAGTCACGTTGCCGGGCAGTTTCGGCGGGGCAGAAGGCGCGGAGGGCGCTGCACCCGGCTGACTGCCGCCGAAATGTTTCACGGCTTTCCAGGCCAGCAGAGCCAGGATCGCCATGGTCATCGGCGACATGCCCTCCTTGCTGTCCGATTGCGCGTTCGGGTTGCCGGGGCCGCGCGGGCCGTTCTGCATGCCGTTGAGTATGTCGAGTAAACCCATGGTAGTCTCCTGCAGCGTGTCAGCCCCCGGGCGAAACATAACGGTGGCCCATGACGGTTACAAGGCGCGCCCGGATAAGCGTTTGCGCCTTCGATAGGCACCGGGCGCCGGTTCTGCTATCGAACGGCCGGCAATAGAGACAATTGAAGATGAACGCAGGCCGAACGATTGGCGTGGCGGGCGCGGGCAGCATCGGCTGCTTCGTCGGCGGCATGCTGGCGGCCGGCGGCCGCCGTGTCGCCTTGCTGGCACGCCCGCGCGTGATCGCCGAGATCGAGGCCAGGGGCCTGCGGCCGACGAGCTTTGAAGGTTTCGATCAAACGCTTGATGCCAAGAAGCTCACGCTGTCGGATGATCCCGCGATCCTTGGGGATGCCGGCGTGGTGCTGGTGTCTGTCAAAAGCGCCGATACCGCTGACATGGCGGATATCATCGCACGGCACGCTCCATCAGATGTCATTGTCGTCAGCCTGCAGAACGGCGTCGGCAATGTTGCGGTGCTGCGCAATCGCTTGCCCGGCCGGCGCGTGCTCGGCGGCATGGTGCCGTTCAATGTGATCACGGCAGGCGAGGGGCGGTTTCATCGCGCGACGTCGGGCGACATCGTGATCGAACAGGACGCCGCCGGTACCGCCGAAAAGCTTTCAGTGCCCGGATTGAACATGCGCCCGACCGGCAATATCGACGGCGTGCAATGGGGCAAGCTGCTGCTCAATCTCAACAACGCGCTCAATGCGCTGGCCGATCTGCCGCTGCGCCGCCAACTCGCGCAACGGCCTTGGCGGCGATTGTTTGCCGACCAGGTGACGGAAGGATTGGCGGCGATGCGCGCGGAGGGCATCAAGCCGGTTTCGCCGACGCCGCTGCCGGCGGGCTGGATGCCGCCTTTATTGCGTTTGCCGGATATGATCTTCGAAGCCGTGCTGGGGCGGACGATGAAGATCGATCCCGAAGCGCGCTCCTCGATGTGGGAGGATCTGCAACGCGGCCGCCGCACCGAGATCGACTATTTTCAGGGCGTCATCACCGAGATCGCCGAGCGGCGCGGGCTGGACGTGCCGCTGTCGCGCCGGGTCGTCGAACTGATCCGCAAAGCCGAGGCCGCCGGCCAGGGTTCGCCGGGGCTGACACCGGATCAGATCCGCAGCTGAAGCGGTTGGTTGCCTTGAAATGGCGCCGATGCTGCACGAGTTTTGCTTGGAAGCGTTCACTGGGAGAAGCGGCATGAAACCAACACGCGCAGCCCCTCTGGCGATCGCCGCCTTTCTCGGCTCGTTATCCGTGCTTCCCGCGTATGCCGTGCCGCCCGTTGCGACGCCGTCGCCGGGCTATGAGGCACGGCTGCAGGAGCAGCGGGCCGCCTCGACGCGACTCTATAGACCGGTCGCGCCAGTGACAAAGCCTCCGCGCCGGACCAAGCGCGTGCCTGCGAACTGATCCTGTTGATGCTGACGCTATCTGCGGAGCAATGGTGATGACGGATTGATGTTGTCGTCCCGGCGAAGGCCGGGACCCATACGCCGCGGCCTCGCTTGTGGGAAGAGGAAGACAACAACCAGCGTGCAAAACAATGATCGCTGGTGGTTATGGGTCCCGGCCTTCGCTCTAGTGCATGCACACATCTCTGAGGCTCCATCCTGCGGCGGCGGCGTGGAAGTATTCGAGGCCGTGCTTCATGGTGATGGGACCTGGCGGCTTGGACGAGGGGTAACCGTCCCAGCCGCCGAGCCGGCCGACGATCCAGGCGGCCCACGCGAG
>NZ_JAFCLR010000100.1:0-1375 GCF_018131065.1 Bradyrhizobium sp. AUGA SZCCT0431
TGGACTGCACCCCTGGAACGAGACACGATAATTTCTGTGACAGTGCGGTTGCCATGATGCGTTATCGTGCTTTGTTTTGCGCGAACGCGGTTTCGAACTCAAGGGGCGATTGGTATCCGAGCGCCGAGTGCAGCCGATCCTTGTTGTAGACCTCTGCGATGAAGCTATTAATTCGGTGGCGGGCGTCGTTGATGTCGGCGAAGGCCCTGCCGTTGATCTCTTCGGTCTTCAGCGTCTTCATGAAGCTCTCGGCTTTGGCGTTGTCGAAGGGATTGCCGGGCCTGCTCATGCTGATGGTGATCTCGCGATCGGCCAGTCGTTGGCGATAGGCGATGGAGGCGTATTGCACGCCGCGATCGGAGTGATGGATCAGGCTGCCGGGTTGCGGCTTTCGGGCACCAAGGGCGGTGTCCAGCGCGGCAATGGCGAGCGAGGCATCGAGCGTGTCCTCAAAAGCCCAGCCCACGGCCTTGCGCGAAAAGGCGTCGAGAATGACGGCGAGGTAGGCGAAGGCTCTGGCGAGATGCACATAGGTGATGTCGGCGACCCAGATTTGATCGGGCGCTGACGGCACAAGGCCTCGCACCAGATTGGGCACGATGAGAAAGGCCGAGGGCCGGTCGGCTGGTGGCTTCAGGAACGGCGCCTTGCGCTGGGCCAGAAGATTGTCCTCGCGCATAAGCCGCTGAACTTTCTTGGCATTCACCACCATGCCCTGCCGCCTGAGGGTCGCTGTCACCCGCCTATAGCCATAGAAGCGGTGCTTGAGGCAAATGCGCTGGATTAGGTCGCGCAACTCACACTCAGCCGCCTCACTGCTGCGTCCGGCGAGGTGCCGGTAATAGGTCGCGCGCGGCAGGCCTGCCAGCCTGCACAGGTGCAGCACATCGGCGTGTGAACCGGCTGCTTCCAGCGTCATGGCTTTAATAACTTCGATGAGGCGGATGCGGGTTTGCCTTGCGCTGCCGGCCGCTCCAAGGCGCGCAAGGCTTTTCGAAAAAAATCGATATCCAACTGCTGGCGGCCCACCAGTCGTTCAAGCTCGGCGATCCGCGCGTTCGCATGAGCGAGTGCGGAGCGCTTCTCCTCCACCTGCACGGGCTTGAGCTTGCGGGGGCCAGGCTTCGGCCCGGGTTTGCGATTCAGCCCCTCAGGTCCATGGGCCTTCCACGCCTTGATCCAGTCGTGAAGAAGCTTGCGCGATATCCCGAGCTTACGGGCCACAGGCAGAACGCCTTCGCCGCCTTCAGCACGCTTGATCGCCTTCAATTTGTACGCCGTCGGAAACCGACGGAGCTTTCCTTTTGCTGCCACAGGTCATCCTCGAAATGCCTGTCACAGAAATTATCGTGTCTCGTTCCAGGGGTGCAGTCCA
>NZ_JAFCLR010000101.1:0-1268 GCF_018131065.1 Bradyrhizobium sp. AUGA SZCCT0431
TCCACACCCTGGCGTTCATTGCCGCTGGCGAGAACGCTCTGCTTGTTGGCAAACCTGGCACCGGGAAGTCGCACATCGCCAAGGCGATTGCCTATCAGGCGATCCTGCAAAGCCACAAGGTCCAGTATCTTGAGACCGACGACTTCTTCCACCGCTACGCCCTGAACTCTCCGGCACAACGCGAGGTCCGGCTGCGAACCATCATCGACTGCGATCTCCTCGTGCTGGACGATCTATTCCTCGCACGCGCCATCCCCGACGACGCCGGCACTTTGCTGCAGACCCTGATCCATCAGCGTTACAAACTGCGCCGCAGCGTCATCGTCACCTCCAATCGCGTCGTGCAGGATTGGGGGGCATACCTTGGGGACAACACTATGAGCACGACGATCCTCGATCGCCTTATGCATCATTGCCATCTGCTTGAGTTCGACGGACGCAGCTATCGGCTCAAAGAAGCCGCTGAAGCTCTTGCCCGGGAAACAAACTCAAACTAACAGTCCCTTGTCCTGCCTCGCGGGTGGAGGAATTTGACTGACCACACCCGGAGGAATTTGAAGTGACCCGCGGGGCCTGGATCGAGGGCTTCTCGTCCACGCACAGCACAATGGCCTTCGCCGGCGGCGCGACATAGAGGCCGACAACATCGGCGGCTTTGGCCGTAAAGTTCGGGTCGTTGCTCTCGCACCAGGACTTGCGAGCCACCAGGTCAATCTTGTGGCTGCGCAGGAACCGCCAGACATATTGGACATCGACATCGCCCAGCGCCTCGGCCAGCAGGGGGCCGGTCCAGCGCGCAAACCCTTGCGGTGGCGGCTTATCCAGCAGCTTCAGAATCCGCTTGTCGGTCGTCTTCGTATAGATCGGCTGCTTGCCAGGCCGCGGCTTGTCTTGCAGCCCTTCAAGGCCATGGTCGGCATAGCGATGCCGCCAAAGGCTGACAATCCGCGGCTGGACCCCAACTTCCTTGGCGATCGACCGGGTGCTGCGCCCATCCGCCGCCAACAGAACTATCCGCGCCCGCTTCAAATCGCGCTGCAACGTCACCGGTGAGCGACAGCACGCCTCAAGCACCTTGCGATCTTTCCTCGAAAGGTGGACTTCTCTTGCTTCGGGTATCATCCCGACCTTGAATCACGACTCACGTTCCAAGAAAAGTGGGTACTAGCCGCTGGCTGTCCGCCTGTCATGACGCACGGGCAGGGCGGCTTGCCGCCAAAAGAGAGCAACGTCATCGCGTCAGAGCTCGCAGCGGGTGTTGAGCAACG
>NZ_JAFCLR010000102.1:0-1173 GCF_018131065.1 Bradyrhizobium sp. AUGA SZCCT0431
ACTTGAAACTCCCCCACCTGATGATCGCCGTCAGCGCCGCTGAACAGCAGTAGCCGGTCAGGCAGGACGTTTATGTTCGACCCCTTTAGCCAGCAAGGGGCCGGGGAGTTGAACGTCTTGAAGCGACATCTGCAAAGCACCGTACTTACATTACTTGATCGCAACACCAGCCAGCGCGAGATTCACCGGCTGACGGGTGTCGATCGCAAGACGATCCGGCGTTATCAGGCGCTGCGGGCCGGTGCGGAGGCAAATTCCCCCGGGGAAGTGACCACCGGCTCGGTGAGCGCGGACGGCCAAATTCCTCCACCCCGACCACCGGCTTTTGGGACATCGGAAGCGACGGTCACCAGCAGCCTGGCCCGTTCGGCTTGCGAAGCGCATCGGACGTGGATCGAAGAACAGGTCCGGCTGAAGCGGAACGCGCAGGCGATTTACCAGGACCTGGTTGATCAATTTGGCTTTCCGTCCAGCTACCAGAGTGTCAAGCGGTTTGTGCGCCGGTTGCGGCACGCTGATCCTGAGCAGTTTGATCGTCTTGAGTTCCTCCCCGGCGAGGAAGCTCAGGTCGACTATGGCGAGGGCGCGCCGACGGTTGATCCGAAGAGCGGGCGGTACCGTCGTCCCCGCCTGTTCGTGATGACGCTACGCTACTCGCGGCGCAGCTTCCGGCGGGTAGTCTGGAAGTCCAGCCAACAAGTCTGGGCGCAGCTCCACGAAGAGGCGTTCCGGTATTTTGGCGGGGTCCCCAGCTATGTCGTGCTCGACAACCTGAAGGAAGGCGTCCTCAAGCCGGATTTGTACGAGCCCCAGCTCAACCCGATTTACAGCGCGATGCTGGCTCATTACGCCGTGGTCGCCGATCCCGCGCGCGTGGCCGATCCAAATCGGAAAGGATGCGTCGAGAATGCGATTCAACATACCCAGGGCACTGCGCTGGCCGGACGGCGCTTCGAGACGCTGGAGGCGCAAAACGAGTTCTTGAGGCACTGGGAGGAGAACTGGGCTTCCAAACGCATCCACGGCAGCACGCGCCGTCAGGTCGAGGCGATGTTCCAGGAAGAGAAGCCGCACCTGCGGCCGCTGCCTGTCGCTCCCTTCCGCATCTTCACCGAAGTCGTCCGGACTGTCTGCGACGACACCACCGTACGCGTCGACAACAGCTATTACGCC
>NZ_JAFCLR010000103.1:0-1053 GCF_018131065.1 Bradyrhizobium sp. AUGA SZCCT0431
CTAGAGCGGGATGAGGTTAGGTTGATTCGATTAGGGATTCCCAAATCAGAGCGTCTCTGATTCAACATGCTGGCTGGAGGAGGTCAGCATGGATGGGCAAACCTTATTCGATGGATCTTCGTGAGCGGGTAGTCGCGGCAGTCGATCCGGGTGGTCTGTCCTGCCACCGGGCAGCGGCGCAATTCGGGGTGGGCGTCAACACGGCCATTCTCTGGGTTCGGCGCTTCCGAGAGACCGGCAGCGTTGCGCCGGGCCAGATGGGCGGGCACAAGCCGAAGAAGATTTCGGGGAAGCACCGTGACTGGTTGCTGGAGCGCACCAGGGCAAGGGACTTCACCTTGCGCGGGCTTGTCGCCGAACTTGCCGAGCGCGGGCTGAAGGTCGACTATCGGTCGGTGTGGGAGTTCGTCCACGCCGAGAATCTCAGCTTCAAAAAAAAGCGTCGTCGCCAGCGAGCGCGACCGTCCTGACGTCGCCCGCCGGCGCGCGCAATGGCAGAAGTATCAGGGCCAGATCGATCCTGAGCGTCTGGTCTTCATCGACGAGACCTGGACCAAGACCAACATGGCCACCTTGCGGGGCTGGGCACCGTGCGGCACCAGGCTCACAGCCAAAGTCCCGCACGGCCACTGGAAGACCACAACCTTCCTGGCCGCATTGCGCTGCGATCGGATCGAGGCACCATGGGTTCTCGATGGCCCGATCGACGGCGAGAGCTTCACAATTTACGTCGAGAAAGTTCTCCTCCCGACCCTGCAGCCCGGTGACATCGTCATCATGGACAATCTCGGCAGCCACAAAGGCAAAGCCGTGCGAGCACTCATCCGCTCGGTTGGCGCAAAGCTCTTCTTTCTGCCGAAATATTCGCCCGATCTGAACCCCATCGAGCAGGTCTTCGCCAAGCTCAAGCACCTGCTGCGCAAAGCCGCCGCACGAACCGTCGAGGCCGTCTGGGCCGCAATCGGTCAGGCGCTCACAGCCTTCATGCCAAACGAATGTGCCAACTACTTCGAAAACGCCGGATACGCCTCAACCTAAATTCATCCCGCTCTA
>NZ_JAFCLR010000104.1:0-1030 GCF_018131065.1 Bradyrhizobium sp. AUGA SZCCT0431
CCATGAAGCACGGCCTCGAATACTTCCACGCCGCCGCCGCAGGATGGAGCCTCAGAGATGTGTGCATGCCCTAGGGCGAACGCCGGGACCCATACGCCGCGGCGGTTGTTGTTTGCAGAAGGTCTCTAACGCCAGCGCTCCAATTGGTGGGCCGCGGCGTATGGGTCCCGGCTCAAGGCCGGGACGACGGCGGTGTTTGTTGTTGCACCGTGGTCTAAACGCAGCTTCGCATTCTCGCGACGCATTGCGCCCGAGCTTTGCCAGTAATCTCCTTGCCCACTCATAGAGAGGGCGCAGGGAAGACCGGGTGCGCGCTGCACCCGCGGTCCCGTGTGCGGTTTGCACTAAGTAGGCTGCACACGAGCATACAGGGCAGCGGTGAACACCCGGCCTTCCCTGCGCAATGGCTTTACGGCTTATGCCGCGCTCTCCCCGGAGACGAGTTCTTGGTTGACTCCGTCGCCGCCGTTCCCGCTTGCGCTTCTCCGACAGCTTGACGCCTGCAACGGGCGCCAGGACCACACGGTTTTGCCGTACGCTTAATCCACGCCGTCGTCAGACGTGAACCAGCGTCCACCGCATCCCGCCGCGCGTTCGTGACGTGCGCACGCCCCTCTTGTCGGGCGGGACGCGACAATTCAAACCGCTGATTTGCCCGACGAGGAAAGCGGAATTTTGCCCGTCGGGTTAATTTGTCGCAGCGCGAGCAATCCATCCGCCGTCATTCCCCGATGCGCAATTGCGCGTGTCAGGAAGCCGGCAGCAAACTCCCTTTCACCGGCGAATAATCCACCAGCGCCAGCCAACGATCCTCGATCTGCCCGACCATCAGTCCGTGCTCCGCGTGCGTCACGCGTTGATTTCAGACCATTCGGTGTCCGCCATGAAGGCCGACCACGCCGCGGTCCTGGTCGCCTCATCGGGCCACTCCAACAGATAGGCGAATTCGGTCCTGGACTGCACCCCTGGAACGAGACACGATAATTTCTGTGACAGGCATTTCGAGGATGACCTGTGGCAGCAAAAGGAA
>NZ_JAFCLR010000105.1:0-1002 GCF_018131065.1 Bradyrhizobium sp. AUGA SZCCT0431
TCTATTCGATCACCTCATCAGCGCGAAGGAGTAACGGAGTCGGCACGGTGAGGCCGAGCGCTTTGGCAGTCTTCATGTTGATCACGAACTCGAATTTGGTCGGCTGCTCTACCGGCAGATCGGACGGCTTGGTGCCTTTGAGGATCTTATCCACGTAACCGCCTGCACGGCGGAACAGATCGGCTAAATCGGGGCCGTAGACGATCAATCCGCCATTGGCGAATCGTCGGAAGAAATAAATCGCAGGCAGATGATGTTTCGCAGCGAGCGCGACAATTCGCGTGGCCTGGAAAATGTGCAGAGTATCGCCCAAAACAATGATTGCATCGGCGCGCTGGGCAGCGGCTGCGGCAAAGGCAATGTCGAGCTCCTCGGCCGTTGTCGCCTCAACTATCGGCAGAGCCACGCCTAGCTCGCGGGCCGTGCGGGGTATCTCCTCGGCTATTGTCAGCCTGTGCATTGGGCTGCCCGGATTGGCTAGGATCGCAATTTTCGAGGCGCTAGGCACCAGTTCGCGGAGGATTTCTATTCGTTTTGCGACGAAATTTCCTGGCACGTAGGTCGCAAGCCCGGTTATGTTGCCGCCTGGACGAGCTAGGCTTTGGACGAGGCCAAGTCCCACGGGATCGGCCACCGCCACGAATACAATCGGAATGGTGGCGGTGGCCGATTTCAGGGCAAGGGCTGCTTGCGGTCCCGAAGCAATTATCAATTCCGGAGTTAAGGCCACCAACTCGGCGGCTAAGGCTGGCAGGCGATCCTGGGCAAGACGACTTTCGACAAGCAGGTTGTTGCCCTCGATCCAGCCCTTCTCGCGCAAGCCGCTGAGCCATGCGGCGTGAACTGGGTTGCGAGCCGGCTCATCTACCCAAGCGCCTAGGAAACCAATTCGCCGAGGCCTCCCCTGCGCCCACGAACGCCTCGGCGAAACGAGCAGCGCCGCAGTAGCCGCTATGAACTCCCGCCGCTTCATTCGATCCTCATTGCAGCTTGAGGAGACGG